>NZ_KV837146.1:0-341 GCF_001838465.1 Staphylococcus sp. HMSC061G12 | reverse complement strand
AAAATTTATAACTCAATAGATAAAAACCAAGTAGTGGATGCTTATGAATCACTTATATGTGATGCTTTAATAGGAAATCAAACTAATTTTGTACATTGGGAAGAACTTAAACAATCATGGGAATTTATAGATTATATAAGTACTGAATGGAAAAAATCTAACGTAACAATACCACAGTATAAACCAGGAAGTTTTGGACCTAAAGAAAGCGATCAATTACTTAAACAAGATAACTTTGAATGGTGGAATAATCTATAAAACGTAAATATTGCAAAACACTATATAGGAGGAGTTAAATGAATATTCTGGTTCTGTTGCAAAGTTAGAAAAATATAGCTAAC
>NZ_KV837145.1:0-282 GCF_001838465.1 Staphylococcus sp. HMSC061G12 | reverse complement strand
CAAAAGCTTATATTAGTCAAAAAGAATGGTTAAATTTATGGCGAGATGTAACAGGAATTTCTGAAATTACGCAAGTTCATGTTCAAAAAATTAAGCAAAATAGCAATAAAGAATTATATGAAATGGCTAAATATTCTGGTAAGGATAGTGACTATTTAATTAATCAGAAAGTGTTCGACGCATTTTATAAATCTCTTAAAGGGAAACAAATTCTTGTTTATTCTGGATTATTTAAAGACGCAAGAAATAAATTAAAAAATGGCGATTTAGATTATCTTAAAG
>NZ_KV837144.1:0-250 GCF_001838465.1 Staphylococcus sp. HMSC061G12 | reverse complement strand
ACAGAAGTAAAAGCAGATGCAGACGGCAAGTGGACAACAGAATTGGCAGAACCATTAACACATAACGCAGTGATCAAAGCAGTAGCTTCAGACGCGGCAGGTAATAAATCACCAGAAGCGACACAAACGGTGAAAGATACAGTAGTTCCAGCCATTCCGACAATCGATACGATTGAAGCGGGAGCTAAAGTAGTAAACGGAACAAGCGAGCCATTAAGCACAGTGACATTGACGTTGCCAGACGGTAAAA
>NZ_KV837143.1:0-452 GCF_001838465.1 Staphylococcus sp. HMSC061G12 | reverse complement strand
ATAACCTAACCAATGATCATGGTATTGCCAATATTTTTTCTCAATGAAACGATCCATTAATTTTTCTACAGTCTTCAACCATAATTCATTTTTATCTTTTTGATATAGTCTCAACAATGCAAGGGCTGCTTCACCATCATAATAAATAATTCTGAATTTTTCTTTAACGCTTAAATCTGGATAATTTAATATATGTGTTGTTTCATACGTGTTTTTATCAATCATTGTAAGGATGCCTTTCGCTACTTTTTGAGCGCTTTTAAGGTATTCAAGGTTATCTTCATGTTTTAAATATTCACATACCGCAAATATAAATGAAGCATTTTGTCCTAATTTGATTTCATTAGATTCGTTAGTATCATCATAAATATATGCTTTATCCCCAACCTCAAGTAACTGATTTGAAATAACATAATCAATTGCTTTTTCAACAGGTTGCAAACTTTTTCCTA
>NZ_KV837142.1:28283-73054 GCF_001838465.1 Staphylococcus sp. HMSC061G12 | reverse complement strand
AATCAACTGTGTAGTCGCCGTTTTCTAGGCCAGTGAATTCATATTTACCGTTCGCATCTGTAACTGTTGTTACTGTTGATCCGTCTGGTTTTGTCAATGTTACTGTTACGCCTTCGATACCCACTTCATTCGAGTTTTGGATGCCGTCTTTATTGCTGTCTTCCCATACATAGTCGCCTAAGTTGTATGTTGCCGGTACTGGTTCTGGCGCAACAACCTGTTTGTAGAATCCGCTGTCGATTGTGTAATTATCCGCGTTATTGATTGTTACTGTTGTTGACGCGCCGTCTGAATCCAATGCATGGTCACCTACGTTGACTAATGTTGCTTCATAACCTTCCGGTGCTGTGAAATCAACTGTGTAGTCGCCGTTTTCTAGGCCAGTAAACTCATATTTACCGTTCGCATCTGTAACTGTCGTTACTGTTGATCCGTCTGGTTTTGTCAATGTTACTGTTACGCCTTCGATACCCACTTCATTCGAGTTTTGGATGCCGTCTTTGTTTGAATCTTCCCATACATAGTCACCTAAGTTGTATGTCGCTGGAACTGGTTCTGGTTCAACAACTGGTTTGAAGAAACCGCTGTCGATTGTGTAATCATCAGCATTATTGATGACAACTGTAGTTGTTGTACCGTTTGAATCAAGCGCTGTTAAATCGCCTTGATTTACAAGTGTTGCTTCATAACCTGCTGGCGTTGAGAAGTTAACTGTGTACTCACCGTTTTCTAGGCCAGTGAATTCATATTTACCGTCAGCGCCTGTTACTGTTGTTTCAGTCGTGCCGTCTGGTTTTGTTAACGTTACAGTTACGCCTTCGATTCCTACTTCATTAGAGTTTTGGATGCCGTCTTTGTTGCTGTCTTCCCATACATAGTCACCTAAGTTGTATGTCGCAGCTACAGGTTTATAGAAACCAGAGTCGATTGTTAAGTTATCCGCACCATTAATTGTTACAGGTACAACTAAACCATTTGAGTCTACAGTGCTATCTGTTCCAGCATTTTGTGTAGTCGGAACATAGCCTTCTGGTGTACTAAATTCTACTGTATAATCTCCGTTATTTAAATCTGAGAATAAGTAGTTCCCATATCGGTCTGTTACTGCTGTATTGATAATGTTACCGTTAGCATCTTTAAGAGTAACTAACACGTTTGAAATTGGTGTTTCTCCACTATCTTGAATACCATTTTGGTTAGTATCTTCCCATACATAGTCACCTAGTCTATAAGTTTCAAGTGTTCCGTCTCCAGTACCTGAACTATTTTCAATTACAAAGCTGTTATCAAAGAAATAGCTTGCTGTGTAACCAGATTGATCTGTTGCATAGAGAGTCGCTCTAGTTGTTAAATTTGAACTATAAGTCGGATCGAATTGTGAATCCATAACTACTACATACGGATTATCAATCGCACCGAAATTAATAATCATATCACCATTTGCATTTGTATAAATACTTCCGTTATTTTGGAAACTTTGTGCTAAGTCTTGGTAACCTGCAGCTTCAAAATCATAGCTATCAGGTAATTGACTTGGGTCTGGAACTTCATAAATATGGAAAGTTGTATAGTCAAAGCCAATTAGCGCATTACTGTTACCGTCTTTTGGAGCCATAACTAGAGCTGCACTGCTTAAGTTTAAATCAGTTGGGTTGACATAAACCACTTCAGTAAAATCGTTAGTTGTATTTGTCGCATCAACATTTGTAATCATTGAATCAACGTATGCCGGATAAACCCCATGTTCGTGTGAATCATATGCATATGTGATTTGTGTATTAAATGTTTCACCAGCTAAGTTATAAGTTAATGGGTATGTTCCATAATCTTTCGCTGTATTACGATCCGCAAACTGCGCTAAACTAAAGCTCCCTGATACATCTTCTTTATCATTAACCCAGTCAGTAAAGGTATAAGTTAAAGTTTTAGTAGTTGTGTCGTAAACACCGTTTGCAACTACATATCCTGATGGTGATAATAACTCAGTTGTGAATTGATTGTTAGTATTTGTATAATCTAGTTCCCCATCCATATTTGCATATGTTGGCATTTGTACAGTGAAATAGTCTCCACCTTGCACTGTTCCATTAACAGTATAATCTGCATTCAATCGGAAATTACCACTTTGGTTAGGGTCAATCTGTTCTGTTGAGATTGTAGGATTTGAAATAGTAACTAAATCATTTACATTCGTGCCTGTTGCTGCTGCTAATGTTGTGAATGTTGTTGGTGATGCTGACATTAAACTGAATGAACGTGACATTGGTGTTGTTTCAGCTGTCGTTTGAATTGTGTTTGCATCTTTATTATCAGAAGATTGTTGCAATAATTTGTATGTTGCTAGTTCAGGTGAATCAGCACTTGTAACACCAGCTTGTGCAGCTAAATCACTTGATTGTAAAGATGTATCTTGAGTAGTACCTGTACCTGCATCTGTAGTTGTATTTGAATCAGCAGCTGCAATGACTTGTTGAGTCGGTTCAGTAGATGAGACAGTATTTTGTTCAGCACTTGGTTCAACTGTTGACTTATCAACCGTTTGGTCAGTAGAACCTTGAGTAGTTACAGGTTCTTCAGCTGTTTGAGCAGAAGTCGTATTTGAAGTGCTTGATGTATCTGCTGATTTTTCTTGTGTTGTACTGCTTGGTTCTTGTGCAGAAGTTGTAGGTGCATCTACTTTATCTGAAGTTGATGATTGTGATGATGTATCAGAAGTTGATTTTTCTTGTGTTGTAGAAGTTGTTGTATCAGCCGACTCTGGTGCTGATTGTGATGATGTATCTTTTGTTGTCGATGATGTATCTGTTGAAGATGCAGTTTGGGAAGAAGTTTCTTGTTGTGGAGCATCTGACGCAGTTGTTGTATTTGTATCATTAGTAGTTGTTGTATTTTGTTCTGGTGTTACAGTTTCACCAGTTGTAGGTGCATCTGTAGTTTTTGTATCAGTTTGTGGTGTTGTTGATTCAACAGGTTGGTCAACCGATTGGTCAGTTGATTGATTTGTTGTGTTTGTTTGTGTTTCTTGTGTCGGTGCAGTCTCTTGAGTTGGTGCAGCATCTTCTGTTGGTTGTGATGCTGGATCACTAGTCGAACTACCTGACGTTTGGTTACCAGTAGAATCAGTTGTTCCTTCTGCAGCTCTTGCTTCGTTACCAATTCCGAACAATAAAGTTGCTCCAACGATAATAGAAGCTGTTCCTACAGTGAAACGACGGATCGAATATTTATTTTGACGCCTTGCGTCAAAGCCTCGCGAATGTGAATTATTTCTCATATTAAGATATAACCCCTTTCCAAAAATTAAAAAAATTTCCCTTGTCCAATTGTTACGTATATTGTTTACCACTTACCTAAGTTTTCAAAAAACTAGTATAAATAGATAGTATCACAGTTCCAAACAACTTTGTATTACTATTGATTTATTTTTCGTAAATTTTATGGAACAACGCATTTCAACAACAAAAACTTAACTGCATGAAATTTTTTGATTAAATGTATAATTATGTTAACGAAAATCATCTGTAAGTTGGTCGAATCCACACGATGCAATTGAACTCAATTTATTTCGTTTTTATAAATTATCACTCTTATTAGAGTTAATTTACTCTACAGTTTCCAAAATAATCTCAATAATAAAGCGTTTACAAATTTAATAACCTCTTAATATTTGTCACAATTTAGACACATTTAGATGATTTCTTTTGTATTTTTTGATTTAAATGTCCTAACTTTGACAATTTAAATATTGTAAAACATCCCTTTCACATAAAAATCTTCACTTGCATATCCTCCCGCACAAATGTAAACTTAAAACATTAATAAGTTTACATATTGAATTTCACTATAAAGGAGATCTCGATTATGCAAATTGCACAAGATATTTTAAACGGTAAATCACTCACTAAAGAAGAAGCCTATAATTTATATACAGATGAATCTATTGATACGATGACATTATTAGATGAGGCTTATGCTATTCGAAAACATTATTACGGAAAGAAAGTAAAACTGAATATGATTTTAAATGCGAAGAGTGGTATCTGTCCTGAAGATTGTGGGTACTGTGGTCAATCAAGGGATATGAAAAGAAAAGACCGTTATGCTTTGATTCCAGAAAATGACATTGTGGCTGGCGCAAATGCTGCTGCTGAACATCAAATAGGTACATACTGTATTGTGATGAGCGGTCGTGGTCCTAGTGATAAAGAAGTTGACCATATCACTTCATCAGTGAAACAAATCAAACAAACGCATCCTGAATTAAAAGTTTGTGCATGTTTAGGCATCGCAAATGATGATCAAGCACAACGTTTAAAAGATGCAGGTGTTGATCGTTACAACCATAACTTAAATACAAGTGAAAATTATCATGATACTGTGGTCACAACCCACTCCTATGAACAACGTGTGAATACTGTAGAAATTATGAAAGCACATCATATATCACCTTGCTCTGGCGTTATCTGCGGCATGGGTGAAACAGATCAAGATAGAATTGATATGGCCTTTGCCTTAAAAGAAATTGATGCAGACAGTATTCCTATTAATTTCTTACATCCTATTCAAGGCACAAAGTTCGGAGAGATGGACGAACTTACACCTATGAAATGTTTACGAATCATTGCTTTATTCCGTTTGGTTAATCCAACTAAAGAAATTAGAATTGCAGGCGGACGTGAAATCAATTTGCAGTCACTCCAACCTTTAGCATTACTAGCAGCTAACTCAATTTTTGTAGGTGATTACTTAATTACAGGTGGTCAGCCGAATGAAATGGATTATCGCATGATTCAAGACTTAGGTTTTGAAATTGATCACAGTAATTTACCTGAAGATACTGCCGAACAAATCACACAGAAATTAGAAGCATAATAGTAGAAACATAAAAAATAGACCTGAGACTGTTATCGTTGTCTCAGGTCTTTCTTATTATGCAACTCTTTCAGCAGTATAAATACTACGTGTTTCCCACTCGCCAGTTTGTGGATTATAATCATCACATGTAATTAATGTTAATTGATCTTTTTTCTTTTTCTGTTCAGCTAACACACTAATTTCAGTAGGTTTTACATCTCTAATCTTCGTAATTTTATATTTACGTGTTTCTTTGCCGACTTTAAAAGTGACTTTTGCACCTTTTTTTACTTTGTGTAAATTTGTAAATTGATAGTTGCCTGATGTATTTGTATGACCGGCAATCGCTATGTTTTGTTGATCTAATGATTCATCCTCTTCGGCTAAGCTGACACCTCTGTTTAATTGTTCAGGTGTTGCTTCACCAGGATAAACCGCTTCTTTAATATTCACACTTGGTATATCAATATACCCTACCAATTGTGATTTATCTTTAGGAACTTGCGGCACTTCTTTTTTCTCTTGTTTTTTTGAGGCTTGTTGTTTATCGTATTGTTCTATTTTCGCTTCATTTTCTTTACCAGCTATAAAGTGGTTGATTTGTGGTTTAAACACCATAAAGATGCCCGCTAAAATAAGTAAGACACCCACTAATGTAAATAACCGTGATTTCCATTTACCCATTGTAAACCTCCTAATTCAGTTCGACTCATGCTGTGAATTTCATTCATTATAACATGGTTTTCAATATTCATATAGAGCAATGCGCTCACTAGCAATCACAATAAAAATGTTATACAATTAATTAGATAACAAACTATTTTCAAGGAGAAAGACGATGTGGAATTTATTTAAAGGAATCGTTTTTATATTAGCACTTATCGGAACTTACAAAGTATGGCAAGAAGGCAATTATTTATCTAACTTCCTACATTTCTATGGTCAAATTTTTAATGGTACTTTCTTAAGTCAAATTCAACAATGGTCAGATAATCAACCTTTACTTCAAAACCTTGAATATTATACTGAACAACTTCCTTCACTAGATGAAATCAAAAATTTTCTACATTTAACATAAAATCATCATTTATAAAGCCTGTCACTTACTTTATAAATGATGATTTTATTTTATTGTTGCTTATGGTGTTTCAACTTCATAGATTCTTTATATGCTGCATCAGCACTTTGAAAATGCGGACTGCGAGGAATGACTTTATTTTCGACAGCTGTCTCATATGCGCCTAACTTTTGTGCTTCTGTTTTCTTCGGATCATTAAAGAATGCTTTTAATTGTTTTTCTGTTGTTATACCTTTGACTTTATATTTTTGTGTTGCTGCTGCCTTCGCATCATTCTGCATTTCAGCTTTAATCGTATACAAACCTGAACCCACTACTAACAAAAATAATAATGTACCGATGATTAAATTCTTCATCACTTCACCTCTAGGTATGAATTTCAAAAATATTATAAACCTAACCCTAGAACACACTCCACTTTAAACTTACTTGTTCACTAAATCTACTTATTTCATTTCTTTAAGATGCACCAAAAGTGAAAACTTTACCCTTTACATATAGTAATTGTACCTAGTATAATAAATATATCTTACATTACATGAAAAAGGATGATTATTAATGTCACAAGTTTTATATATCACTGCACACCCATTAGATGAAATGGTTTCTAACTCAATGGCAGTTGGAAAAGCTTTTATTGATACTTACAAAGCAGAACACCCTGAAGATGAAGTCGTTCACATCGACTTATTTAAAGATGAAGTACCTGAAATCGATGCTGAAGTATTTTCAGGTTGGGGTAAATTACAATCTGGCGAAACATTAACAGATTCAGAACAACAAAAAGTTAACCGTTTAACTGAACTTGTAGATCAATTCGTAGCGGCAGATAAATATGTTTTCGTTACACCAATGTGGAACTTATCATTCCCTCCTGCAGTTAAACGTTATTTCGACGCAGTCGCAGTTGCTGGTAAAACATTCAAATACACTGCTGAAGGTCCACAAGGCTTATTAACAGATAAAGCAGCATTGCATATCCAATCACGTGGCGGCTACTACAGCGAAGGTCCAGCAGCTGACTTTGAATTAGGCGACCGTTATATCCGTACTATCCTAGCATTCATGGGTGTACCTGATATTAGTTTAATCGCAATTGAAGGTCACAATGCAGAACCAGAAAATGCAGAAGAAATTAAACTAAATGCGATTCAACAAGCAGAACAATTCGCAAAACAATTTTAATCATATAAAAACGGGCAACCTTAATGGCTGCCCGTTTTTTATTATTTATCTTCGTTTTTCTTTTCTAATTTTTCTTTTTGCTTTTTCGCTTGCTCTTTAGTTTCGTCTACTACGCGTCCTTGGATTGAACCTTTTTTCTCTTCAGCCATAATATAGCCTCCTTTAGTTATGTTTTGTCTTATATCAACTAAACAAACGGTTGAATTTTATAACCGTACTTATTATATTACCCAAAAGAGAATTGAATCACACATATTTATGCTTTTTCATCTTCAAATTGCTCAAAATAATTTTCATCTAAGTGATTCAAATCTAGATGTTCAATCTGTAACGTTGTATGATGCAAGCCATACTTTGTTTTTAATAATTGCTCTAACTGGTTGATGATGCGATATGCATCCTGGCTATCTTTACTATCTAATACCACATGTGCAGATAATGAATACTGATCAGAAGTTACACTCCATAAATGGAATTCATGCACATCTAAAACATGTTCTGCTTTTTTCATATCATCCATGATTTGATCGACATCTAAACCTTCTGGCACAGATTCCATTAAAATCATCCACGCATTTTTCAAGATTTTATAACCGCCATTTAATAAAACTGCTGAAATCACAATACTTAAAATCGGGTCAATCATTTGAATGCCTGTCAGTTTAATTAAAATAACTGCTAAGATGACACCCACTGAATTTAATAAGTCACCAAAGAAATGCCATAATGCACTTTGAATATTGATATTTTCTTCAGATTTTAAAGAATGATACAGTAACCACGTTAATACAATATTAACGATTAAACCAATTACCGCAATCACTAACATTAGTCCACTTTCAATTTCTCTCGGGAAAATCATACGCATAATAGCTTCATAAAAAATCCACAGTGAAATCACTACAAGTGCCAGTCCGTTCAAGAAAGCAGCGATAACTTCGAACCTTAAAAACCCATAAGTAAAACGGTCAGTCGGCTGCCTGCTTGATAAATAAATTGCGACCATTGATAACCCCAGTGCTAAAACGTCACTGAGCATGTGGAAGGAGTCTGATAAAAGTGCCAGTGAGTTCGACACGATACCTCCTATAAATTCAACAAATGTAAAGAATAACGTAATAATTAAAGATAACCACAGTGTTTTCTTAGAACTTTGTTGAATTTTGCGATGTTCCACATGATGAAAATAATAGGTTCTAGAATAATTTCTCGCCATTATTTTCTTCTCCCCCTTCTTGCCATTGTTACTTTTCTATCCATTGACAATATATCCCGTAATTAACTTTATACTTCACACTAGTATATCAGTCTTTAATCGTGGTGTACGCCCCACAAAGCAGTTTCACATGTTTTAATAATACGTTTTAATACCGCAATACGCGCTGTTTTCTTATGATCAGCTGGCACAACATACCATGGTGCATTATGAGTATCGGTTTTTTGAATCATATCCGCACTGGCTTCTAAATATAAATCCCACTTTTCACGGTTGCGCCAATCCTCATCCGTAATCTTCCATTGTTTATCCGGATTTTCTTCTCTAGCTTTAAAACGTTCTAACTGAACATCTTTATCTAAGCTTAAGAAGAATTTTAACAGAATTGCTCCTTCATCTGTCCACATTTTTTCAAAGTCATTAATTTCATGATAAGCACGTTGCCATTCATCCGTTGTCGCAAAACCTTCTACACGTTCTACCAGTACACGGCCATACCAACTGCGGTCAAAAAGTTCAATATGTCCTGTTCGCGGCATATCTCGCGCAAAACGCCATAAGTATTGGTGTGCAAGTTCAACATCTGTAGGTGCACTAATCGCATTGACTTCATAACCCGTCGGATCAAGTTTCTCACGAATGCGTTTAATATTACCGCCTTTACCTGCCGCATCCATACCTTCAAACACTAAAATTAATGGAATTTTTCGTTCATATAACGCAAATTGAATTTCTAACATACGTGCTTGAAGTTTTTCTATTTGTGTTTTGTACTCTGATTTACTGACTTTTTCTAATGGATTATCGAAAACATCTGTTGTATACCCTTCAGTAAATAAACCATCACGTGTTTGAACACGTTCGTGATAAGCTTTAATCGCTTTTTTAAAGCGTTTGATAATGTGTTCATACATTAAAATAGTAGCCGCTTCTCCATCTGTATAATCAATAATCTTCCAATCTTTTTGAGTTGGATCTTGAAGAATTTCACGCATTTCTTCAAGATAAATATCATCCGGAATAACATTTTCATATTCTTGTGCTTTCCATCTTGTAAGAGGATTTTCTTTCGTTTGTCTAATATGTTCTTGGCGTTTTTGTTCATCAATTTCAATATAAAATTTAATGATTTCGTATTGGTCGTTTTCAAGCATCGTTTCAAAACCATCAATTTGATCCCGCAATACATGATAATCTTTGTACTGTAAATGCTTAATACCATTTACTTTGTAATCAATATAGTGCGCATACCAGCTACGGAAATAAATATTAATATCTCCTTTGCCTGGTAATGTGTTCCAATACTTTTGTAAGAATTGGTAACGTAAATTTTCTGGTGTCGGTGATGCGGTCGCAATAAAGCTCGAGTATTTCGCATCCAAAGTTAATAATAATTCATTAGATAAACGTGTTTTCCCTGCTGCAGGTACACCCTCGAAAAGAATCATCACTGGAATTCCTAATTGATGTGTTGTTCTTGTTAACTCAGATGCTTCTAACTCTAGGTCTTTAATCTTAGTTGACATTATTCTCACCCCATTTTTAAACTTACTTATAAATTAACATTTTTTACGCTTGAAATGGACAAAGGAGTAAAATTCCACCAGAACAAAAGCTATGTAAAAAGCGACCTACTTTACCAGTAAGTCGCTATGATTCCAATTAGAAGTTGGCATCACTTAAAATTTTATCCATTGAAGCATCTACACTGCCTTCATACATTGGACCGAATTTCACTAAGTGTACTAATAATAAATAGAATTTATAGAATTCAATACGTTGATACGCACCTTCATCTAAAGGATAAGCTTTATCATAAGCTTCATAGAATTCTTCAGAGAAACCACCGAATGTCGTTGTCGCTCCTAAATCGAATTCACGATCGCCATACATTGGAGCTGGATCAAAGAGTGCAGGTTCACCATTTTCTAAGAACATATAGTTGCCGCCCCATAAATCACCATGTAATAGCGATGGTTTACTTTTGTGATTGTCTAATGCATTCACAATCACTTGACGTACATTATCAAATTTATTCAATTGATCGACGTTCCACAATCCTTTTTCAACGACCACTTCTCTTAAATGATCCAATCTGCGGTTCACAAAGATTTCTTTCCAAGAATCTGTCCATTCATTATTGAAAGAAATATCTCTGCCTTCATAAGGATGGTCGTAACCAAAACGTTTGTCTGGATTATGGAAATCATGCAATTTTGCGACCAATTTACCCAGTTCTGCTTGGCTGCCTCGTGGTCCCTCTTCTAGCCAACTTAATACTAAATAAGCATCTCCATCAATTTCACCATTCGCAATCACACGCGGTGCAGTAACTTCCGCATACTCAAAATCTTTCAACCCTTCTGCTTCTGCCGCATAGAAGTCATAAGAAGTATTCGGTTGTACTAATAAGAAGAAAGTTTCATCATTTTCAGTATCAATACGATATGCATCATTCACGTCACCGCCTGCGACAGGTACAATATCTTTAATACCTGAAATCGGTAAATTTTGTTGCCATAACTTATCCATTATTTCTTCCCCCGTTCTAAAATGTCTCATACATAATATATACCACTTATCTTATAATTATAACTTGCTTTTATTAACCCTCTTCTTAGGAACATGACTTTTGTTTATTTCTTTTTACAATAGCGTGTTATTCAAAATAACAATCTTTTTTGCAGTTGCTTTTATGCTATACTAATGACAAATAATTGGAGGGTGAAATCCTAAATGAAAAAACTTCTACATCGTTGGTTTATTCAAGGTCTAAGTTATATGACCTTAGGCCTATTCGGTTCACTTATTATCGGTTTAATCTTACAAACTATCGGTAAACAAACTTTGTTTCCTGTTTTAAATTTACATTTTTTATCTGAAATCGGCACGGTAGCAATGGGCTTAACAGGTGCCGCAATCGGTGGCGCCATTGCCTATGGTTTAGGTGCACAACCTTTAGTTGTCTTTTCTTGTATCATCGTCGGTTCTCTCGGCTATGATAAGTTTGGCGGCGGTGCAGTAGGTGCCTTCGTTGCCACTTTAATCGCCACTGAATTAAGTCGTTTTTATGCAGCTAAAACGAAAATTGACATTATTATCTCACCATTACTTACTTTAATTGTCGGTGGTGCAGTGGCTAAATTTATTGGACCATTCTTAAATGACTTTATGGTGTCACTTGGTAAAATGATTATGCTTGCGACTGATCAACGTCCGCTTGTGATGGGTATCTTAGTCGCAGTGATTTTCGGTCTAGCTTTAACAGCACCGATTTCAAGTGCTGCTTTAGCTTTAATGCTAGATTTATCTGGTTTAGCCGCAGGTGCCGCAACAATCGGTTGTTGTGCACAAATGGTCGGTTTTGCGGTAACGAGCTATAAAGATAATGGCGTCGGCGGTATCATTTCAGTCGGTATCGGTACAAGTATGTTGCAAGTACCGAATATCTTAATGAACCCCGCAATACTTATTCCACCGACACTCGCAAGCGCAATTGTCGCTCCAATCATGACGACACTCTTCCCAATGACTAATAATGCGGCAGGTGCAGGTATGGGAACGAGCGGTTTTATTGGACAGATTATGACGATAAATACCATGGGTGCTTCACTTCACACTTGGATTTTAATCGGTGTTTTCCAAATTGCTTTACCTGCCATCGTCAGCTACTTGCTTTATAAAGTGTGTCGTAATGCAGGATGGATTAAAGATGGTGATCAGAAAATCCATATTGGTGACAAACGCACTTCAAATTCGTAATCATAATTCAACATACATCATAAAAATAACGTTCTATCCTGATTACTTGGATAGAACGTTATTTTGTATTTACACTAACTTATTTAGGAAATCCAGTTATTCTGTTTCAACACCTAATTCAGATAAATAGCTGCGTCCGAATTCAGGCATTGGTACATTAAAGTTATCTGCGATTGTCGCACCGATAGAACTGAACGTTGTATCACCGCTAAGTTCATGTGCTTGATCTTTTAATTTAGGACTATAGAACAATACTGGAATATATTCACGCGTATGGTCTGTACCAGGCGCAATCGGATCATTACCATGATCTGCAGTAATAATGACTAAATCATCTTCTTGCAGATTTTCAAAGAGTTCTGGTAAACGTTCATCAAATTCTTTGATTGCTTGCGCGTAACCATCTTTATCACGACGATGGCCATATAACGCATCGAAATCAACTAAGTTTAAGAAACTGAGTCCAGTAAAGTCATGTTTAACAACTTCAACAAGTTGATCCATACCATCCATATTATTTTTTGTACGTACCGCTTTCGTCACACCTTCACCATCATATATATCATTGATTTTACCAATTGCGATAACATCGTATCCATTATCCTTTAATTCATTCATGACAGTACGACCAAATGGTTTCAATGCATAATCATGGCGATTTGACGTACGTGTGAAATTACCTGGTTCGCCCACATAAGGACGTGCAATAATACGTCCAATTAAATATTTAGGATCTTTCGTTAATTCACGGACCTTCTCGCAGATATCATAAAGTTCTTCTAAAGGAATGATATCTTCGTGTGCCGCAATTTGAAGTACAGGGTCAGCTGAAGTATAGACAATCAAATCGCCTGTCTTCATTTGATGTTCGCCCCACTCATCAATAATCTGCGTACCAGAAGCTGGTCGGTTCGCGACTATTTTACGTCCTGTCATATCTTCAATTTCTTTAACTAGTTCATCTGGGAAACCTTCAGGATAAACTTTAAATGGCTGCATGATGTTTAAGCCCATAATTTCCCAATGACCTGTCATTGTATCTTTACCAACAGAAGCTTCGCTGAGTTTTGTATAAAAGGCTTCAGGATGTTCGACTTCATTAACAACTGGTAATTGATCAATATTACCTAATCCTAAACGTTCTAAATTCGGTAATTTTTGTTTAAATCCTTCTAATGTATGTTTTAAAGTGTGGCTGCCTTCATCGTTGAATGCGGCCGCATCCGGCCCTTCTCCGATACCTACAGAGTCCATCACAATTAAATGTACACGTTTAAATGGAGTTGTCATACTCATTCGCTCCTATCTTTCTTTATTTCAAATTTATTCAGTAATCACCGTATGAATCAATGTCGGTGCTTCACCTGTTTGCGCAATCGTAATATTATCATAGATTTTAGCTTTGACATCATCAATGGATTCCGTATTACTGTAAACTGTCATCAGGCTTTCGCCCTCTTCAACTTTGTCACCGACTTTTTTATGCAGAACTAAGCCGACAGCTAAATCTATTTCATCTTCTTTTGTTTGACGTCCTGCACCTAGCATCATAGACGCAATGCCCATTTCGTTCGCCACAATCTCAGTGACAACACCGCTTGATTTAGCTGGAATGTCAATTTGGTATTTGGCTTGAGGTAATAATTCAGGATGGTCTACTACTTCTGTATTACCCCCTTGATTGCCTAAGAATGTGCGGAATTTATCTAAAGCCGCACCGCTGTCAATGGCTTCTTGAAGTAACGTACGTGCTTCATCTAATGTTTCAGCTTTACCGCCGAGCACGACCATTTGAGAACCAAGCGTCATTACAAGTTCAGTTAGATCTTCTGGTCCTTCACCACGTAATGTATCGATTGCTTCTTTTAATTCAAGCGCATTACCAATCGCATTGCCGAGTGGTTGACTCATATCAGAAATAATCGCCATAGTTTGGCTGCCGACATCATTACCGATTTTAACCATCGCATGTGCCAATGCTTTCGCATCATCTAACGTCTTCATAAATGCGCCGTTACCTGTCTTAACATCTAAAACAATCGCATCGGCACCCGCCGCAATCTTCTTACTCATTATAGAAGATGCGATTAATGGGATAGAATTTACTGTACCTGTCACATCACGCAATGCATAAATCTTCTTATCGGCCGGTGTTAAGTTACCTGATTGTCCAATTACTGCTAATTTATCTTCATTTACAAGACGAATGAACTCATCTTCTGAGATTTCTACATGGAAGCCATCAACCGCTTCTAATTTATCGATAGTACCGCCTGTGTGTCCTAATCCACGTCCGCTCATCTTAGCAACTGGTACACCCACTGCCGCAACGAGTGGCGCAAGTACTAATGTCGTCGTATCTCCTACGCCGCCTGTAGAGTGTTTATCAACTTTAATCCCTTCGATTTTGGATAAATCAATCATATCTCCTGAATGTACCATTGCCATGGTTAAAGCAGCACGCTCTTCATCATTCATATCTTGGAAATAAATTGCCATCGCAAGACTCGACATTTGATAATCTGGGATGTCACCATTCGTATAGTGTTCGACCATCCAATTAATTTCTTCAGTCGTTAATGCCTTGCCGTCCCTTTTCTTATCGATTAAATCCACCATTCTCATAATACTGTCACTCCTTCAAGTATTCTCTTTCATCTGTGCTTTGTGACACTTGCTTACTTATATTTTACCATGAGAATACATCAAAACGAGAATGAAATGAATAGAGAATGAGTCAAAATCAAAAACAATTATTTGCGCCAAGAATATAAATAACACAATTTCACAAGCTTGTGAAACATAGATTAAACTGCGTATTTCTAGGGAAAGTAGGTGTATAATAAAGTAAATTAGAAATTGGAAGTGTTTAGGGTATGGCAAAAGTGAAAATGCGAGCAATCATCAATAAAAAATATGGCAAACATGCCAAAGCAGAATTAAAAGAAATCAAACGACCTAAAATCAAAGACAATCAAGTGCTCATTAAAATACATGCGGCAAGTGTCAATCCGGTCGATTTTAAAATTGCGCAAGGCGGTAAAATGCGCCTCTTCTTTAATTATAAAACACCTTATATTATGGGACATGATTTTGCGGGGGAAATCGTGGAAGTCGGCAAGCATATTTCTGCATTCCAAGTCGGTGACAATGTCTATGGCTTAAAAGCAGGTGCTTTCGCAGAATATATTACGGCTACGCAAAACCAAATTGCGGCAATGCCAAAACACTTAAGTTATGAAGAAGCTGCTTCTATTCCTATGGCAGGTTTAACTTCTTACCAAGCTTTAAATGACGTCATGCATTTAACCAAAGATCAAAAAGTTTTAATCCAAGCAGGCTCTGGGGGCGTTGGTTCTTTTGCGATTCAATTTGCGAAAGTATTAGGCGCTTACGTTGCGACAACAACCAGCAGTAAAAATCGTGAGCTTGTCAAAGATCTCGGTGCTGATAACATCATCGATTACCGTCGTCAAAACTTTACTGATAGTTTAACCAACTATGATGGTGTTTTTGATACGTTAGGCGGCGAAAACTTATTTTCAGCATTTAAGATTTTAAAACCTTTAGGTAAAGTGGTTTCTATCAGCGGCATTCCTGATGCGCAAACCGCGAAAGATTTGAAACTCTCTTTATGGAAACGTTTCTTATTAAAATTTGCGGCACGTAAAGTTCACCGTGCAGCACGCCAACATCATGCTTCATATCACTTTATCTTTACACGTGACAGCCGTTCACAACTCAACAAAATCAGACAATTGATTGAATCAGGTAAAATCAAACCTGTGTTAGACTTAACTTTTGATTTTGAAGAAACAGATAAAGCTTTAGAATACATTCAACAAGGCCACGCAACTGGCAAAGTGGTCATTCGTATTTCAAGATGATTTGAAATACAAAAGCAAACATAAAAACACCACATCACTTTTATCACAAACCTCAACCTTTGCGATAGAAATGATGTGGTGTTTCTTTATATACTTCAAATAATTATAGTTTATTGAATTGAAATTTCAGCGTCTTCTTCTGCGTCAGCACCATTATCAATATAAACATAAGTTCTGAGCGTCAACGCATCTGTATCTTTTTGGAATTCATAATTCTCTAGTGGAAATTCAAATGGTTTTTCCACTGTTTGTGCCGCTTCAACCACTTGTTCACTATGAATTTCATAGACTTGTAAAACATTTTCCATTTCATCAAAGTCACTGTGTTCTGTTTCATTTTCTTTGTGTTCGATTAAAGATAATTTAATTTTAGAGATTTGTTGATCCGCATCTCCGCCTTTTAATACGACTTTACCTTTAATCAATTCATTAGCATCAAACACATCTTTTTCTAAACGTGTTTCTACTGTTAATGCACCTACACCTAATGATGTTAAAATTTTTTCAAACATAGTATGCCCTCCTTGAAATGTTGTGAAGTTTTATCCTCTCGACTTATTTATCTCTTCCCTAACTTTAAGTCGTTTAATTCAAAAACTGATTCATTAGATTTGAACAACAACTTTATCTTAAAAAAGAATTTCATCTCATGTCAATCTAAGCATATTGAAAAACAGACACATAGAAAAATTCATTCTAAGCGTCTGTTTTTTTAGGTCTAATATTTATACACTAACTGGAGTGATACCTTTAAAGTTTACTAAGTCGTATGCGCGTACAACTTCTTCTGTTGTCGGTTCGATTACACCTTCTAGTGGATATTCAAGTTCTAATGCTTCGTACTTATGCACACCAAGTTGATGATAAGGTAAGATTTCAAAGCGTTCTACATTCTCAAGTGAGTTAATAAATTCACCGAGTTTAATTAAATCTTCTTCATCATCAGTATAACCTGGTACAAGGACATGGCGAATCCAAACAGGTTGTTTTCGTTCTGACAACATCTTCGCAAATTTAATAATATGTTCATTAGGTTTACCTGTTAATGCGATATGTTTTTCATTATCAATATGTTTTAAATCGAGCAAAATCAAGTCAGTATACTCAAGCAAATTATCTAAATGGGAAAGAAATGCTTTTGTTTCATTCACACAGCCTGCCGAAGTATCAATGCATGTGTGAATATCTGCTTTTTTAAGCTCTTTAAATAATGCTTCTACAAATGGCATTTGAAGCAAAGGTTCGCCACCGCTGATTGTGACACCTCCGCCAGAGACAGTAAAGTAAGGACGATATGGAAGAATCTCATCCACTAATTCGTCAACTGTCGCTTTACGGGATGCGTCAGTCAAACCCCAAGTGTCAGGGTTATGACAGTACAGGCATCTTAACAAACATCCTTGCGTAAATATAATATAGCGAAGGCCTGGGCCGTCAACTGTCCCTAAACTTTCTACTGAGTGAATTCTTCCTTCCATAATAATCGTCCTTTCTTTTTGTTTCATGATCCATATTACTCTTATTTTTTATACGGCATACTTTTTATTCATAATAGGCATCAAGCCGCAATAAATGCGGCTTTTACCTTAATTACATTCTTTCGTGGAATGTTCTTGAGATAACATCTAGTTGTTGTTCTCTTGTTAATTTAATGAAGTTAACTGCGTATCCAGATACACGGATTGTTAATTGTGGATACTCTTCAGGATGTTCCATTGCGTCTAATAATGTGTCTCTGTTAAATACGTTGATATTTAAGTGGTGACCATGTTGCATTGCGTAACCATCTAATACAGAAACTAAGTTATGGTTTTGTTCCATATCTGTTTTACCTAATGATTTAGGTACGATACTGAATGTATTAGAGATACCATCTTTACAATATTCGTAAGGGATTTTCGCAACTGATGATAATGATGCTAATGCACCGTGTTCGTCACGTCCGTGCATTGGGTTAGCACCTGGTGCGAATGGTTCGCCTTCTTTACGTCCATCTGGTGTATTACCAGTTTTCTTACCATAAACAACGTTTGAAGTGATTGTTAAGACACTCATTGTGTGTTCTGAATCACGGTAAGTTTTGTGTTTACGTAATTTTTTCATGAATGATTTTACTAATTCTACAGCGATATCGTCTACACGTTTATCATTGTTACCATATTTAGGGAAGTCGCCAGTTGTTTCGAAATCTACTGCTAAGCCATCTTCGTTACGGATAGCGCGAACTTCACCGTATTTGATTGCTGATAATGAGTCTGCAGCTACTGATAAACCTGCGATACCTGTTGCCATTGTGCGCATAACATCTGTATCATGTAACGCCATTTCAATACGTTCGTAGCTGTATTTATCATGCATGTAATGGATGATGTTTAGAGAGTTGATATAAACGCCTGCTAACCATTCCATCATTTGATCGAATTTCGCATACACTTCATCGTAGTCTAAGATTTCTGAAGTTACTGGTACGAATTCTGGACCTACTTGTTTGCCTGATTTTTCATCTTTACCGCCGTTGATAGCGTAAAGTAAAGTTTTCGCTAAGTTAGCACGTGCACCGAAGAATTGCATTTGTTTACCGATACGCATTGCAGATACACAACATGCGATACCATAGTCATCGCCATAGCTTTCACGCATTAAGTCATCGTTTTCGTATTGGATCGCACTTGATTTGATACTCATTTCAGCACAGAAAGTTTTGAAGTTTTCTGGTAAACGTTGTGACCATAAAACTGTTAAGTTTGGTTCTGGAGCTGGTCCTAAGTTATCTAATGTGTGTAAGAAACGGAATGAGTTTTTAGTAACCATGTGACGTCCGTCAATACCTACACCACCGATTGATTCAGTTACCCAAGTTGGGTCTCCTGAGAATAATTCGTTGTAGTCAGGTGTTCTTGCGAATTTTACAAGACGTAATTTCATAATGAAGTGATCCACAATTTCTTGTACTTCACGTTCAGTGATGTCACCATTTTGTAAGTCACGTTCTGCATAGATGTCTAAGAATGTAGAAGTACGTCCTAAACTCATTGCAGCACCGTTTTGTTCTTTGATCGCTGCTAAGTATGCAAAGTATAACCATTGAACTGCTTCTTTGAAGTTTGTAGCTGGTTTGCTGATGTCATAACCATACATTTCAGCCATTGCTTTTAATTCATGTAATGCACGGTGTTGTTCAGATAATTCTTCACGTAAACGGATTGTTGCTTCGTCCATTTCAGTAGACATGTTATTGAAGTCTTTTACTTTTTCTTCAATTAAGTAGTCCACACCATATAATGCTACACGACGATAGTCACCGATAATACGTCCACGTCCGTATGCATCTGGTAAACCTGTGATGATACCTGCTTTACGGCAAGCTAACATTTCTTTAGAGTAAGCATCGAATACACCTTGGTTATGTGTTTTACGAATGTCAGTAAAGATTTTTTCAGTTTCTTTATCTAATTCATAACCGTATGCTTCACAAGCTGCTTTCGCCATACGAATACCACCGAATGGTTGCATTGAACGTTTGAATGGTTTTTCAGTTTGAACACCTACAATTTGTTCAGTGTCTTTGTTTAAGTAGCCTGCATCATGTGAAACGATTGTTGATGCAACTTTAGTGTCCATATCCCACATGCCGCCACGATCGCGTTCTTCTTTAGATAATTCCATAACTTGTTTCCATAAATCACTTGTTGCACGTGTTGGTGATTCTAAGAATGATGAATCGCCATTGTACATTGTGTAGTTCAATTGAATAAAGTTTCTAACATCCACTTCTGAAGTCCATTTGCCAGTCTCAAATCCTGCCCATGCTGATTGTTTTCTTGATTTTGGTTCAATCATTGATATCCCTCCATGGATAATGTGTATTTTAGGTTTATTGTTTGTTCACCTTTTCACATACTATTATACCTTGACTTGTGAAATAAATCACTAAAATATGAAAACGTTTTAATAAACATGTGTCAAGGTTGTGACTCTGTTAGATTAAGTGTTACATTCAAAAATCACTGTATTAGAACAGTAAATTTTTAATTGCAAATAAAAAACAATCCAATAAAGCGTTATATGCATTACTGGATTGCTTCAATATTTATTCAATGATTACTGGTTAATTTAATGTTACTTGTATCCTTGATCTTTCAAATAAGATTGTAAAACAACAGCTTGATTATGTTTTTCATCTTTAGCACCAAATAGAATAATCACATCTTTACGTGCATCTTTAACCATGCCTTCTAATGTTTTGAGTTCTTCATTTTGTTCATCATTGTTTTCAAGTTCTTTGATATATTTCTTTTTAAAGTCTTCGAACTTATCTGCATCATGGTTGAACCACTCTCTTAATTTTTTTGTCGGTCCGATATTTTTTAACCATTCATCCAAATTCGCATTTTCTTTTGAAATACCACGTGGCCAAACTCGATCCACTAATACACGTACACCATCGTCTTCTGCTTTGTCATCATAAATGCGTTTTACTTTGATTGCCATACAAGCATCCTTCCTTTCAAACAATAATCAACGCTTTATATTTATTATACCCTTGTCCTATATACACAAACGACGCTCATTTCTTATTTTAATAGGAAGAAACACAATATTCCGTATTGTATACAATCATTCTGTGGTGGTACAGCGCTTACATAGTACAACAGTAAACTGTACAGTTTCACAATAACGTCACAACTCTAAAAAGTTATGCACCATTTATAGTGATTTTAATCACAACTCATGTTATTGTAGTATGTGAAATAGATAACAAAGTTGTTTCAAGCGATAATGTTGTTCAAGAGACCCCTGAGACACGAACAACAGATAGATGAGCGCTTTAAACAACGCTATCTATTTAATATTTTAATTTGGCGGCATTATTTTACGATAATGCGACGCTTTACAGTGAACGAGTGCATCTCAGAACAACAACCTAGAAATGTCATTGGCAGGAACACCGTGGTAGGATTTCTGTCATGTTGCTGCATATTTCTTTAAAGATGTTCCCCGCATCCTAAAGAAACATGTATCAATTTTAGTATATTTCAGGAGGTGAGTTGCTCATATAAGCGAAAACGAAGACAGGATTACCCCATCCTAATTTCGATGCTGACATATTCGAATCATATTAAACTTTGATGTGTTTCCCCTGATACATCAAGTTAACAACAAAATTTCAAAACAGCTGCATTTTAAAGTAAGTGGCTCCCCAACCATTTACTTAGTATACTCCCAACTTTCGTAAGCGGCTGTAAGGAATGATGTGCCCCGATAATATGAATCGAATGCACGAGCTTATCTCTAAAAATGAGTCGTAGGTATATTCAAAAGTTGAGCATTCATGAAACAGATAGATTGGATGACAGAGGATTCAACGTCTGCATGTCATACATGCTCAATCCACTCCTTAAAAATTGTAGGCAAAGTAAGTAATAAGAATGATAACCAATCATATTGATGAACTCTGATAGAAATATACTAAATGGTTAGTCTCAATACACTTTCCCCTGAGTGTATTGAACAATGAGTAAACTCCTTAAAAATTGATATTGTTATTACAAGTACTAGAAATGATTCCCCTTCATTTCTAAAATCACTGTAATGGAGAGAAGGTTTCCCCAGACCTTCTCTCTTTTTTTGCTTTTTAACCACTTGTCGTCTCCTTGATACCACATGTATCAAAACTATTCTCATAATCATCAAGCTCTGCTTTAATAGAATTAAAGAGAGGAGCGAGTGCTCATGAAAATCAATTCCTATTTTGATCCGACTTATCCTGAAGAATATGTTGATATCTACGCACACGAACATTCCAAAACAGTCGATGCGATTATCCAAGCTGCACAACAAACATCAACCATTCAAACTTTAACAGGCAAAGAAAATGATAAAACATACTGCTTCCCCATAGAAGATTTCCTCTACATCCGTTCAGAGCAGCGCAAACTCTTCGCCTATACAACCTCGCATCGTCTGCACATTCAACAGCGCTTTTATCAGCTAGAACAATCCTTGCCAAAGGATTTCATCAGAATCTCACAATCAGAAATCATTAACATGCATAATATTAAGCACTTAAGCTTAAGTAAAAACGGTATGATTCATATCGAAATGAAACATGGTGAAGCAACTTATTCCTCACGACGTTATTTAAAACAATTGAAAGCGAGGTTATTCCAATGAAACATATGATTAAACAATTATGTATCGGTTTTATGGTTGGCATAACGATAGGTATTACAATGTCTCTTATCTTCTCGTTTATTTTTGCGCAAGGTCAATACGAACCCTTATCACCTGTTTCAACAATGGGAATGTACTATCATACACATCTTTCTGAAGTGATGACCATGTTCGTATGTGTCATCATATGGGGACTGATTGGTGTACTCTTCACACTCGCTGAAATGATTTATTATAAAACAGATTGGAGCTTGCTTAAAACAACACTCGTCCACTTAGTACTCTGTTATGTCGGATTCTTACCGCTTGCGATGTTAGCTGGATGGTTCCCGCTCGATTTATTAAATATCTTGGTATTTACACTCATCTTCCTCTTCATCTACGGTATGATTTGGATCATCAACTATATTAAGAATAAACGCTTAGTCAATGAAATTAATCACAAACTCAAATAAATAAAAAGCTCCCGATAAAGGATTCACTGTATCAGTGTCTGCCTCATCGGGAGCTTAATTGATTTATGATTGTGTAGTTTCATTGTGTTCAAGCTCATCAAAGAAAGCTTGGGCTGCTTTATTCACTTTTTTAAAGTCAATCCCTTGTGCTTGTGCCGCAAAAACACAGCCACAATAACATTGACGATAAATATTATAGTCTCGACACATTTCTAAAGAACGTTCATAGCCTTTATTCTTTTTGAAATCACTCGGTAAATAATTAACATCATATAATTTTTGAACTTCTGATCCTATTTCATTAATCAACTGCGCATTTTTCTTTGGCGATAATGTTAATGCGCTGCCGAAATAATCATAACCATATTTGACAGCCGCTTCTGCCACCATATCCAAACGCATTTCAAAACATGCCGTACAACGTAAGCCGCCTTCTGGTTCATCTGTCACACCACGTTCTTTCGCCATCTTCATAAATTCATGCGGCTTGTAAGGGGCTTCGATATAGCGGACATTTGTCCCATTACGTTCATTGAAATCTTTAATAAATGCTTCTTGTACATACGCACGGCGTTCATATTCTTTCTTTGGATGAATATTCGGGTTCGCAAAATAAATCGCCACATCCGCATACTGTGTCAAAAACTCTAACACATACGTACTACAAGGCGCACAACAACTGTGCAATAAGATTTTAGGACGTTCCTCTGAGCGCTCCCATTGCTGTATCATTTTCTTTAAGACTCTATCGTAATTGATCTTTTGATTTTTCATTTTGGCTACAATGCCGTCCATTTCAATCATGGATGTCTTCGCTCCTTCTTAGTTGAGAATTTATATGTGCGTTTATTATAACGGAATTATCATAGATGTGCTATTACTCATGGTCTGATACGTTATTCTTCGGCATATTCAATGGAATCGTATAATGTGACGTGTCTTCCCAACCTTGGTGCTCAGTAAAGATTTCAAAGCCGCGTTTAAATGTTTCATCTATCGTATCTAATTCATCTAAATCACCGCGTTGTAACTCATAAACAAATTCTGTTAATTGTTTACTGAAATAAGCGCCTTCTGGTAATGTACCTTCATACGTAAAGTCAGCATCTACGAATGGATAAGGTAAGACGAAGAAAGTAGGTCCTTCAAAGTTATCATCACCGAACCAGAAACCAAATTCTACAAAACGTTCATCGAAACAACCATATTCAATCACTTGGCGTGGTTTGAATGTTTCATGCATTTCGTTATACACCACTAATGTTGATACATCGAATGTTCCCCAGAATAAACCAGGACCTTCTACACGTGCACGTAAAGGGTGCACAAAGCGTTCTAATGCACGATTCGCATACTGAAAGAGTTGGATAGCTTTCACTGCTTTATCATGGTCATAATGGTGATGTTTCGTATCTTCATCAAATGGTGTTTTATCTGCCAATTCTTGAGGTTTTGGATTAATGTCGACTTCAATATCAAACTCTTTAACTGTTCCTGTGATTTGTTTGTAGTAGTCTTGAACTGTTTTGCCATCTTGTAGTGGGAAGGTTGTCATATCTTCATTCACACGCACTTCGATTTGATCGTCTAATACGTTCACGCTGATTGAGAAATATTTTTCACCAAAATACAACATCCCTGTCGTAAAGCCTTCAGGTGTAATATTTAAGACTACATGTTCCCATTGAGGTGCTTGATAAGCACACGCTAATTTATATTTACCTAGTATTTGCGCAATTAAATGTAATGTTTGATGCTCTTCTTTCCAATCTTGATACTTTAAGATTTCCATGGAAATACCTCCTCTTTTTCTTACCTCTACCCCTTTTTATCAGAGAAATGTAAAAGAAACCGCCGAAGCGGTTTCTAACTGTCATATCTATTCAACGACCATGTTATAGATTTACTTAACGATTAATACTGGCGTATTAGAACGTTTTGCGACTTTATGAGTCACATGGCCAAGTACGTGTTTAATTTCAATACGAGAACGTTTGTTACTCATCACAACGATATCATAATGATTTTTCTCTAACTCATCTAAAATTTCAATTGTCGGACTACCTGTTGTAAAGACAATTTCATAGTTCATGCCTTTATCTTCAAGGATTTGTATAAATGGTTTCATGTCGACTTCTTTTTCTTTTGTCACTTCTTCAAAGTGTTTGTTTTGGTAACGTACATAGTTTGCTAATTCAGTTTCAGAAATCACATGATACACAGTGATTTTGGCTTGATCATTTCCTCTTGTTAAAGCTTCTAATTGGTCTGGTACATTGTTGAACGCATTACCGAAATCATACGGTACTAAAATATTATTATACATACAACTTCACTTCTTTCTTGATAAAGTTTAGTATTAACCTATTCATTATTAATATACCCTAAGTTATTAATCTATAACGGAAACTTCCTATTTTGTGCATGAAAAAACAGAAGATGCGAATAAACATCCTCTGTTCTAAATTATGGCTTATAAATCTAAAGATTGGATATATGATTTGATTTCTTCTTTCATTTCATCATCTTTTAATGCATAAGCAATCGTCGTTTTAACGAATCCGATTTTCTCTCCAACATCAAAACGATGTCCTTCAAAATCATACGCAAACACTTCATCGTCATGATTCAAGCGTTCAATCGCATCTGTTAATTGAATTTCGCCGCCGCTGCCTTTATCTTGCGTAGATAAATAATCAAATATTTCAGGTGTTAAGACATAACGTCCCATAATCGCAAGGTTTGATGGTGCTGTCCCTGGCGCTGGTTTTTCGACGAATTTTTCCACTTCATACAAACGCCCATTTTGCTTCTCAGGTTTCACAATACCATAACGGTGTGTTTCCTTTTCTAGCACTGTTTGTACACCGATGACAGATTTGCCTGTTTCATCATAAACATCCATTAATTGTTTAATCGCTGGTGTATCAGACTCCACAATATCATCACCAAGTAAAACAGCGAAAGGTTCATTACCGATGAATTGTCTTGCTGTCCAAATCGCATGGCCTAAACCTTTTTGTTCACGCTGACGGACATAAAATACGTTGGCTAAGTGTGTAGAGCGTTGCACTTTCTCTAATAAATCTGTTTTGCCTTTTTCTCTTAAGTTATTTTCAAGTTCAACTTGATTATCAAAGTGATCTTCAATAGCACGTTTGTGTTTACCTGTCACAATAATAATGTCTTCAATTCCTGCACGATAGGCTTCTTCAACGATATATTGAATCGTCGGCTTATCTAAAATCGGCAACATTTCTTTCGGCATCGCTTTTGTTGCTGGTAGGAAACGTGTTCCTAGGCCTGCTGCGGGAATTACTGCTTTTTTAATCTTAGTCATACAATATCTCCTTTTTCATCAGGTGGTCTGAAATTATCAAGATTATACCTTGACTTGACTTTTAAACAGCCACATTTAAAACGTTCATCTCTTTATCTTCAAACTGTGATTTCATCACAAATTGTAACGTTTACATCACTGATAATATTAGGGTTTTATCGTGTAATAGTCAACTTTTAACAAAAGCACCTGATTTTCATCAGATGCTTAGTTGAGGTGTTATTTGATTAGACGAAAGGGAGGGATGTCAGAGTTCCCTTCATCATCTTTTTGTGGTTTATTGTTAATGTCATAGCGATGATTCGCAAGATCAATTAATTTTTGTTTATAGTCCTTACTATGAATAATCTCATCTAAAATACGTAGGACATCTTCATTTTTCATTTCTTCTACTTTACCGCGGTAGATTTTTTCATAAACTTGTTCTGGATGGATTTCGTCTTCATCAAGCAACTCTTCATATAACTTTTCACCAGGTCTGAGACCTGTGAATTTGATTTCAATGTCTCCATCTCTATAACCGCTTAAGCGAATTAGGTTTTTCGCAAGATCTACGATTTTAACAGGTTCTCCCATATCTAATACGAAGACTTCACCGCCATCCGCAATCGCACCTGCTTGTAATACCAGACGTGCTGCTTCAGGGATTGTCATAAAGTAACGTGTGATTTCAGGGTGTGTCACTGTAATTGGACCGCCCGCTTCAATTTGTTTCTTGAATAACGGGATAACAGAACCACGTGAACCTAATACATTACCGAATCTTACTGCCACAAAGTTCGTATGACTGTTTTCTTCATTCATACTTTGTACAATCATTTCAGCGGCACGTTTAGACGCACCCATCACATTCGGCGGATTCACTGCTTTATCTGTAGAAATCATAACGAACTTAGATACTCTCGCTTCTCGCGCTGCTTCAGCCACATTTTTCGTTCCTATTACGTTATTTTTAATCGCTTCACTTGGGTTATATTCCATCATCGGCACATGTTTATGTGCAGCTGCATGGTAAACCACATATGGTTGGTAATGACTGACGATTTTAAATAAGCGTGAACGGTCTTGAATATCAGCGATAACAGGTACGATATCAATTTGATCGCCGTATTGTTTTTGAAGTTCTTGGTGAATTAAGTAAATACTGTTTTCACCATGTCCTAACAAAATAATACGTGCGGGCGCAAAACGACACACTTGTCGACAAATTTCAGAACCGATTGAACCGCCGGCACCTGTAACCATAATCGTTTGATGTGTTAATTCTTTTGAAATCATTTCCATGTCCAACTCTACAGGATCACGTCCAAGTAAATCTTCAACTTCTACTTTCTTTAATTGGCTGACTTCTAATTTACCTGACATAACTTCTTCAATGTTCGGCATTTTCAATACAGTCGCTTGTGTGTTTTCACAAATACTATTGATTTCTCTTAAGCGCTGTTGTGTTAACGTTGGTATCGCAATAATGATATTTTTAATACGATATTTATTAACTAGATCTGGGATATCTTCAATAGTACCTTGAACTTTAACCCCTTCTGTAATCGTCAACTTTTGTTTCTTTGGATCATCATCCACGACTACAACAGGTTCCATGCCCATAGTCGGACGTTTCAACATTTGGTTAATCAACATTGAACCGCCTTCACCAGCACCGATAACTAATGTATTCTTACGTTTAACGCCTTTACGTACCAGTGTTCTTCTAAATAAACGCCATGATAAACGAGAGCCCCCGATTAATAACACATGCATCATCCATGTGATGAAGTATAATCTCAAAAACGGACCTTCATGTGTAAAGAACGGTACGATTAAAACGGTCATGGCCATCGAACATGTGACCGCTTTAACTATGACAATCATTTCATTGACACTCGCATATTCCCAAGCCCGGTGGTATAAGTTGAATACACTGGCAAAGATGTGATGAGAAAACAGCAATACCAGTGATGATAAAATTAACAATGATAAAGAATAACCGCGGAAATACGGTTCAAGAATTAAATAACTCAAAAAGACAGAAAAAGCAACAATGATTGAATCAATAAACAATAGTAATATCAGTCGCTGCTGTCTTGCGGAAATTTTTGACACTTTATTTCACCTCAATTAATTGATCTCTGTTTACTCTCGGTGTAATGTTTATGTTATTTCTAAATGAAATGGAAAAGGTTGGGAAGCTTACCTGTCCCAACCCGCTGTTCCTCTCAGATTCTTGCTGCAAGACTTGCGCTTCTCTTAGCGTTCAAAGTCATCTTGTGTTAAATCTTCTCGTTTTGTACGTCTACGTTGTTGTGTATGTTGTGTCTGATGTGTATTTGGTTTTGAAGAACTTTTTGATTGATTTAAGAACTCTCGGATTAAGATTAAAATAACTGCGATAATAAAGCCTGCGACCAACCCTATAAATGCATTTTTAGCAATGCTTGATGAAATTTCTTTCACATCATCTTTGGATTTAGAAAGAATTTCAATACCGCCATCTGGTGATATTGCATTGACCTCTTCTTTAAGTACTTCAGCAGCAGTATCTGCGATTTTCACCGCATCTTTCTCACTATTAGCCGTTGCGGTAAAGTTCAATACTTGAGAATTCGGTTGGTTGTTCACTTCTACCTTCTCAGTGATGGATTTCGCATCTTCATCTTTTCCAATCTCTTCTGCCACTTTGCCTAAGACACGTGGGCTTTTCGCAATATCTGTATATGTAGCCACAATTTGAGAATCAGCTTGGTATTTCTCAGCCATCGTCAAATCGCCTTTATCACTTTTTTCAATCAATACTTGTGAAGTTGCTTCATATTTCGGTTGCGCTATAAGTGCTGTTAACAGCACGCTTAAAATCAGACCTGCAATAGGAAAAATAATCAACCACTTTAAGTAACGCTTGATTATCCTCCATACATTTGAAAAATCAAAACTATTATTTTCTTCCATATTGCTTCGTTACCTCCGTAATGCGGAAATTGAATGATACATGTCAGAAACGTTAAAGTTATTTTAACTTACACAACAAATTCCGACCGTTTGATAACCATTATAAAGGAAAACAAAATAAATTAATTCACATTAATTGAATTGTTGCATAAGTTTTACATGTAATTAACATTCTTAAATCGCAATTAACGACAGAAACAACAAAGTATACAATAAACCTAAAGAAACGCAAAAATAGCTTCATACTTGCTTAACATTAAATGCATTAAACATTGAAGTCACAAAAACAACTAAGATATGCATAAGCGTGCATGATCAAGTGTTAAATTAATTTTAGGTTAATGGAATAAAAAAATGCATCATTTGAAAATAACGCACGTCTACATGCGTGGTCATGAAGTTTAAGCAACTGTCTATTCTTACATAAACAGCCTAGCTTTTTCGTTGCGAGTTGGAGATGTTCTAAGATGAGGAATAAATAATCGCACTAAAATTTGTGCCTAAAACAAAAAAATCATTTCTACCATTATTATGATGACAAAATGTTTGTTAACAAGATTGGTTATAATATACAACAAACTTAAAAGGCAATAGGCTTGACAATCCATTTTCAAAATTTTGTAAAGGTTCATACACATACTCAGTTTGTTTGAAACAAACAAAAAATGTAACACTGTTCAAATAATGTTCGAAATAACTTTTAAACTTTATATTGTAGTCATCTTCTTTTTAGTGTAAAATATCAATGATAATAGTTATCAATTAGTAATAAACGAGAGAGGTGTCCCGTATGGTAGACGCAGCAAACGCCAAAAAAGGTTTAACTTATAAAATCATCAACATGAACTTCGATAATACAATGCTAGCACATCGCTTAAGCGCACTTGGTTTTACAGTCGGAAGCAAAATTAAAGTACGTCAGAAATTCTTGATGAAAGGTCCATGCACATTAGAAATGGACGGACAATGTATCGGCATCAGACATTGTGATGCATGTAAAATCACATTGGAGCAAGCGCATGTCTAATACCTATTGTATTGTCGGCAATCCGAATGTCGGCAAAACCACACTGTTCAATGCCCTGACAGGTTCATATGAATATGTCGGCAACTGGAGCGGTGTGACCGTTGAAAAGAAAGTCGGTATTTTATCAGATAAGCAAGGAGATCTGGTCGATTTACCTGGTATCTATGACTTATTACCGATTTCGAAAGATGAAACAGTCGTGACAGATTATTTACTGCACGATGAGTTTTCAAAAATCATCAATATTGTCGACGCAGTACAATTAAAACGTAATTTATTATTAACGACACAATTGATGGAATTCGGGGCGCCTTTATTACTTTGTTTAAATATGGGCGATGTCGCAGAGAAACGCGGCATCCAAATCAATCGTAATTTATTGATGCGTCGTTTGAAGTTGCCGATTTTGCCGATTGTGGCGAGAAGCGGCCAAGGTATCGATAGCATCTTAGAACTCTTGAAAGAAGAAACTTTATCTACATCACAACCATTGAAAATTCCATACGAGCATAAAGTCGAACACGCCTTATCTGAAATACAACATTATTTAAAACATCATTTAGAATTGCCTGAGAAACGCCATCGTTTTATCGCTGTTCAATATTTACTGGGCAATCCAGCCATTGAACACTATATCAGTGCACATCATCATGAAGATTTACGTCAAATCCGTAATCATCTTGCTGAACAATTAGATATTTCAATCGTGGATAGTATGCGCCGTTCACGTACTGAGTTTATCGATACACTTATTGAAGATGTCATTACGCATCAAGATAAGAAAAAACAATATTTGACTGACCGTATCGACAAAATTTTAACAAATAAGATTTTAGGTATCCCTATCTTTTTAGGTATCATGTGGCTGATTTTCCAAGCGACCTTCTCATGGATCGGTACCCCGCTGTCAGATAAATTAGATGAATTTATCGGCGGTACCTTTACAGATTGGGTCAACCAAGGAATGGATGCGATTGGACTCTTCCCATTCATGAAAGATTTGATTACAGATGGGATTATCGCAGGTGTAGGTGCTGTCTTAGTTTTCGTACCGCAAATCTTAATTCTATTCTTCTTTATTTCAGTATTAGAAGATTCAGGTTATATGGCACGTATTGCCTTGATTATGGATAAAGTCATGGAAGGCTTAGGTCTTAATGGTAAATCATTTATCCCAATGATTATTGGTTTTGGTTGTAATGTACCAGGTGTCATGGCAACGCGTTCTATTGAACAAGAGAAAGAGCGTTTAACAACGATCTTAATTACACCATTCATGTCATGTTCAGCGCGTTTACCTGTATACGCATTATTTGTAGGTGTTTTCTTCCAAACACACCAAGCACTCATCGTGTTAAGTTTATACGTGATTGGTATTGTCGTCGCATTAATTGTCAGCTTTGTGATGACAAAAACAATTTTGAAAAAGGAAAACTCAGTTTTTGTGATTGAATTACCACCTTATCGTTTACCATCAGCAAAAACACTATGGCGTAGTACATGGGAAAAAGCAAAAGGCTTTGTGAAAAAAGCAGGTACATTTATCTTCGGTGGATCAGTCGTTATTTGGTTATTAAACTATGCAGGTCCAACTGGCTTTGGCGTTGATGTTGACCATAGTTTCTTACACTTAATCGGTGCAGCGATTGCGCCATTATTGATTCCATTAGGATTCAGTTCATGGCAAGCCGGTGCTACATTAATCCCTGGCTTCTTAGCTAAAGAAGTCGTTGTCAGCGCAATGGCGATTATTTACGCCGTAGACAGCCAAGGTTTAACAAATATGATTGCGAGTCATTTCACACCCGCATCAGCGTATGCGTTTATGTTATTTATCTTATTGTACATTCCATGTTTGTCCACTGTCGCAGCCATCAGAAAAGAAACAGTGTCTTGGAAATGGACGATTATCGCAACGCTTTATCCGATTGCGATTGCCTATCTCCTAGCATTTGTGTTCTACCAATCTAGCCAACTCTTTTTCTAGGAGGAATTATTTATGACACTACTCATTAATCTCGTCATCTTTTTATTGATATTTGGATATGCGGCCTTTACAATCGTCCGCTTCTTCAAAAAATCAAAACAAGGCAAATGCGCAGCTTGCGACATCAACAAAGGTTGTGGTCATTCAATGCCTAAAGAAATGAAAAAACATCAACAACATCATTCATCATAAATTTACTAATATAAATAAAACCTAAAGGCCGACAACCTTTAGGTTTATTTTTTATGCATAGCTATATTCATAAATTTTCTTGAGTCGACCGACTTCTACCGCACAGACGTGTTGATGTGTTAAATCTACGAGTGATAAACGTTTACCGTGTCCTGCGCCTGTATCGATATCAATCGTATGGTCTGCGACGTGAATGCGATGTTGTTTAACCCCTAATCGTTTTGTCGGTACATGACCATGTACGACACATTTTCCTTTAATTTTTCGCGATAATTTTGCGGGCGGTTCAAACCCAGATACTTCTTTTAATTTTTGTTTGGATAAACACTTCTTAGGGTTAACTCCTGCATGAACAAATAAGTAATCCCCAATATGTGCCATACTGTCGAATTGTTTTAAAACAGCTTTCCATTTGCGTTTCTCTTTTTCTTTTGACTTCATCCAGCGTACATCATGATTGCCTAATAAAACAATCGCACCTTCACGATGTAACTGTTGTACCATTTTAAGGGTCCCATCAGAATCAGGTCCATGATTGACATAATCCCCTAACAAAACCAGCTGATCACGTTTAGGATTATAATCTACATAAGCAAGTAAGGTTGCGAGTGCTTCTTTATGTCCATGAATATCTGATGAGACGAGTAATCTGCCTTTCATGATGATGCATGCCTCCTTTATCGTGTTCTCTCTATTTTGTTTGCTTGTTTTTAGTATAGCGAAAAACTGCCGAATTGTTTTTTAAATTTTTGTAAAGTTAGAAAGAGGTTGGGTGAAGCGGTGGTGTATCATTCAAGTTGATATAATAAACCAGACGATCTGTCCATTCCCCGTTCTCAAAAATAAATTGTGTTCTGGTACATTCATACTCAAAGTCGCACTTCTTCAATAAGGCGATAGAGGCATGATTACCTGGATGTACATGGGCTTCTAGTCGATGATATTTTAAACGCTTAGCGATTTTAAATATGGCTGTAAAAGCTTCATACGCATAACCTTGACGCCAAAATTGATTATGAATCGCATAACCGCATTCTGCCCATTGAAAATGTTGACGTGCTAACGTTACTAAATTGAAGTTGCCGATATGTACACCATCAGCTTTGCGAAATACACCAAAGACATAAGTATCGTCAGATTGAATAAGTGCTTGTTGTTGTGCAATCAAACGCTGAAACCACGATTTAGAGTAACGAGATAACTCTAAACAACCTTCATCAAAAGGACTTTGAGGCATGGCTCGACCTGCATAACCTTTTACCCATTGCTCATAATCTTCTGCATTCATTGGTTTGACTTCTAACCGTTCTGTTGTTTCTGTTAAGTATTCAAACTGCATCTCTTCCCTCCTCTCTTCTAATCTGGATTATTCACATTCTTACGCTTTTTCATTCAAAAATGTTATATTTAAATTGAAATTAACTAAATAATAATTCTAAAAGGAGGTCATCCTATGTCATTCAAGGAATATGTAGAAGATGTTGTAGAAACAATCAAACATATGCGCTTTGGTTCTAAAAACGGTATTATCATGATTGTTTCTGCCATTGTGTTAAGTGCGATCACAACACCAATTATCGGTCTTCCATTAGGCGCTTGGATTGGTTACTATTTAGAGAAAAACGGTAAATAATTTTGATAGACGCTATGTAAAGAAATCCCTTGAGACACTTTATTAAAGTACTCAAGGGATTTTTATTTATTTTTGAAGTGCTAACAAGTCACTTGTGAGATGACGTGTAGCTTGATAGGCTTGTTGGTAAATTTCAAAGTATGCTTCATACGTCTGATGACGTTTTAAATCAGGTTGGAACACTTTTGAATAATGAATAAAGGCTTCTGCACAATCTTTCAATGAATCATACCAACCTAAGCTATATGCTGCTAACATTGCTGCACCCATACTTGGTCCTTCTTCATGTTTCAACTTATAGATTTCAGTGTTGAAGACATCTGCTTGAAGTTGGAGCCAGAAATCACTCTTAGCACCGCCACCTGTTGAGACAATCTTAGTCACATTGCGTCCAATACTACGTAAGTACACTAATGAATCATATAAAGAATACGTAATACCCTCTACCACTGCACGTCCAAAATCACCACGTGTATGATTACCTGTAATACCAATAAAGCTGCCTCGAATTGACGCATCACCATGCGGTGTACGCTCTCCAACTAGATAAGGTGTAAAGATTAAACCGTGTGCACCAATTTGAGACGCTTCAGCATCTTTCATTAAAGTGGTGAAATCATCTTCAGGATAAAATTCACGTTTAAACCAACTCAAACTATAGCCTGCACTTAACGTCACACCCATTAAATAGTTAACATCCGATACCGCATGATTCATCAAATGAATTTTATGACCATAGCCTTCTGATTCTCCGACAGGTTCGCAAATTAATAACACACCTGATGTACCGATACTACAAATCGCATCATCAGGATGAATCACGCCTGAGCCTAACGCTGCACATGCATTGTCTGCTCCGCCCGCAAAAACAGGTACAGGTTTATTAAGAGACAATTGTTGTTGTAACTCAGCTTTCAATACACCAACTTGTGCGTGTGATTCAACTAAGTCTGGATAAATATGGTCTGGAATATCAAACGAAGCACCTAACGCTTTATCCCATGCCTTAGTTTGTGGATTTAATAACATCGTTGCAGCCGCATCTGAATACTCTGTGTGCAATACACCTGTTAACGCAAAGCGTAAATAGTCTTTCGGCAACATAAACGTATCAATTTGTTTAAATAAATCCGGTTCATGTTGTTGTACCCATAAGAGTTTAGTCAGTGTAAATCCTTCGACCACAGGATTACCAAGAACTTGATCACCATACTTCGCTTTGATTTGTTCACATTGAGGAGTCGTACGTGTATCGTTCCATAAAATTGCACGTCTTAATGGTTGACCTGCCTGATCTACAATAACAAGTCCATGCATTTGACCTGAAAATGAAAGACCTTCAATCGAAACATCTGATAATACTGGTTGTGCTAATAAATGATGGAGCCCATTTACTGCAGCTGCCACCCATTCTTCTGGTGCTTGTTCTGAATAACCTGGATAGTCGTGATAAAGTTTGAGCGGTTCACTTTGTGTGCCGAGTACATTGCCTAAGCGATCGACCGCAATCAGTTTAATTGCGCTCGTTCCTAAATCGATGCCGATTACCGCTTCTGTTGTCATGTAAATCATCCTTTCCAAACGATTGAATACGAGTATTTTGATGAATCAAATATTACTTTTTATCTCATTAGTTATAGTATAGCGTTTTCATTTATATAAATATATATCCTTTATACTAAATTTATCTTTATTATGTATACATCGGTATGCTAGAAACCTCACATACCTTATTACTCAAAAAAGCACACGAGCAACGTTTGCTCGTGTGTCTTTGATTGATGTTATTAAGAATTCCATAAATCCGCTAAACCTTGGAATGATAAGAATCCTGTTACGATTGTTACGAGTACAGCAAGTACACCGAACATTAACATCCATGTTGGATGTTTGTAATCGCCGACAATTGACTTTTTCTTACTTGCGATTAAGATAACACCTAATGTAATCGGTAAGATTAAACCGTTCAACGCACCTGCGATGATTAATAATTTAACTGGTTTACCGATTAATAAGAATGTAATCGTTGAAACAACGATGAACACAATCACAATGATATTACTGCGTTTCATCAATGATTTGCTTAACGTTTTCAAGAATGTTGCACTTGTGTACGCTGAGCCGATTACTGATGATAAGGCAGCTGCGAATAATACGATACCGAAGATATTCTTACCAATTGGTCCAAGTGCATGTTCGAATACTGATGCTGGCGGGTTTTCAGGGTTTAATGTCACACCTGTAACAACCACACCTAATACAGCTAAGAATAATAAACCACGCATGACACCTGTTGTTAAGATACCAGCAATCGCTGAATGGTTAACAAACGGAAGATAGTCTTTCCCTTTGATTCCTGAATCCAAGATTCTGTGTGCACCTGCGAATGTGATATAACCACCTACAGTACCACCAATTAATGTGATAATCGGTAATACTAAAGCACCTGGATGTTCAGGCATAACCATTTTCTCTGCAGCTTCTAAGTATGGTGGATTTGATTTCACCATTACATATGCTGTAATACCAATCATCATTACCCCTAAGATCATCGTTACGAAGTCCATCACTTTTTGGCCGCTCTTACTAATGAATACGCCAATTGCTAAAATGGCTGTAATTGCGGCACCCCATTTTACATCAATACCGAAAATCGCATTTAAACCTAAACCGGCTCCTGCGACGTTACCGATATTGAAGGCCAGACCACCGATCGCAACTAAAATGGAAATGAAGGTCCCTAACCCTTTAACCATTTTGTTCGCGATTTCTTGTCCACGTAAGCCTGTCACAACCAAGATACGCCAAATATTGATTTGCGCTCCGATATCAATAATGATAGATAATAAGATCGCAAACGCGAAACTTGCGGCGAATTGTTGTGTGAAAACCGCTGTTTGTGTTAAGAACGCTGGACCGATGGCTGATGTCGCCATTAAGAAGACTGACCCTAATAACAGTCTCTTATGTTCCTTAGTGAACTGGAACTCCGGTTTGTTTTGTTTGTTTTCTCCCATAGATTAACCCCCTAATTTCGTAATCGAAATACCTTCTTTCGTTAGTCTTTCTCGTATTTTCGATACGAATTCCAATGCATGCGCGCCATCGCCATGCACACAAATTGTATCTGCTTTAAGCTCAATTTCTTTTCCTGTTTTCGCAATGACTTTGTTTTCTTTAACCATCTTCACAACCTGTTCAATCGCTTCATCCGTATCCGTTAACACAGCGTCAGCTTCTTTACGGCTTACTAGTTGACCGTTTTCTTCATAACGTCTGTCTGCGAATACTTCATTTGCGGCTTTCAAACCGACTGCTTCGGCTTCTGATACTAATAATGTATTAGATAAGCCCACTAAAATTAGTGATGGGTCCACGTCATATACTGCTTGTGCAATTGCGTGTGCAATATCTTTGTCACGCGCACCCATGTTATATAAGGCACCATGAGGTTTAACATGATTGATTTTAACATCGTGAATACGGCAAAACGCTGATAAAGCACCAATTTGGTATGCAACCAAGGTATAAATCTCATCAGGTGATAAATCCATATTACGGCGTCCGAAACCTTGAATATCATGGAAGCCTGGGTGTGCACCGATGCCCACACCGTTTTCTTTCGCAAGTTTCACAGTTTCATACATTACATTTTCATCACCTGCGTGGAATCCGCAGGCAATGTTTGCGGAGGTAATCAAAGGAATAATTTGATGATCTCCACCGAATGAATAATTACCGAATGCTTCGCCTAAATCACAATTCAAATCTATTTTCATGTTAAAGCAGCCCCCTTAGTAATTTGATGACGGTCTAAGAATTTAATATCGACATCTTTAGCATCACCATCAGCGTATGCTGGATATGATAATACCGCATACAAGAAATCAGCCGTTGTTGAGAAACCGTCAATGACCATTTCATCAAGTGTTGCTTTTAATTTCTCAATCGCATGCGTACGGTTTGCACCTTTGACAATCACTTTTGCGACAAGTGAATCATAGTAAGGTGACACGACATAACCTGGATACAATAATGAATCGACACGTACATTGAAACCTTGTGGTAAATGTAATGCTTTGACTTTACCTGGTGAAGGTTGGAATTTACGTTCTGGATTTTCTGCGTTGATACGTGCTTCAATCACGTGGCCAGTGAAGTGAATATCATCTTGGCTGAATGGCAGTTCTCCATGTTTCATTAAGTAAAGTTGTGCTTGTAATAAGTCTCTGTCAGCACGCATTTCTGTGACAGTATGTTCTACTTGGATACGTGCGTTCATTTCGATGAAGTAATATGCATCATCAGTCACTAAGAACTCGATTGTACCCGCACTACGGTAATTAGATGCTTGCGCAACTTTAACCGCGTCTTCACAAATCTTTTGACGCTTTTCTTCAGATAGTGCTGCACATGGTGATTCTTCGATTAATTTTTGGTTTTTACGTTGTACTGAACAATCACGTTCACCTAAGTGTACATAATTTTCTTTACCGTCACCGATAACTTGTACTTCTACGTGTTTCGCAACTGGAATAAATGCTTCAACGTAAATACGATCATCATCGAAGTATTTTTTACCTTCACTTTGCGCTTCTTTAAAAGCTTTCTCTAAATGTTCTGGTTCTTTAACGATACGGATACCTTTACCGCCACCGCCGCTTGCGGCTTTTAATACGACTGGATAACCGATATCTTTAGCAATTTCTTTTATTTCATCAACAGAATGTACCGCACCGATAGAACCTGGGATAATCGGCACATCGGCAGATTCAACTGTTTGACGTGCAGTGATTTTATCACCCATCATTTCCATCGTACGTTTTGTCGGTCCAATAAAGTAGATATCATTTTCTTCTACTTTTTGCGCAAAGTTAGGGCTTTCTGATAAGAAACCATAACCTGGATGGATTGCATTGGCACCTGTAATTTCTGCTGCTGCAATAATACGATTAATATTTAAATAGCTATCAAGCGGATTCGCTTCGCCAATACAAATAGCTTGGTCTGCTAAACTGACATGCAGACTCTTTTCGTCTCCTTTCGCATATACGGCTACTGTTTCAACGCCCACTTCACGGCAGGCACGAATAATACGTACAGCGATTTCTCCTCTATTCGCAATTAAACAACGATACATGATAATTTCTCACCCCTTTACTTAACTTCAATCAGTGCTTGGTCATATTCTACATTTGTGCCATGATCAACTAAGATATCTGTAACTTCGCCTTCTACTTCACTAGTTACTTCATTCATGACTTTCATTGCTTCGATATAACCGATAACATCGCCTTTTTTAATTTTGTCTCCGACTTTCACAATCGGTTCAGTTAATTCTTTTGTATCTTGCAAGAAGAATGTGCCGACCATTGGCGCATTCACTGTTTCACCAGATGCTTGGTTATCAGCTTGTGGTTCTTGAGCCGCTTCTGGTGCTGGATTAGATGTTGCTTGATTTTGAATTTGTGTTGCTGGTTGTGTTTGTTGCGGTGATGAAAAATCTAATTCAATTTCATGTGCCTCATCTTTATATTTGAACTTGTTCACCTTGTTCTCTTTAACTAAGTTAATTAAATCTTTGATTTCTTCTAATTTCATTTCTATTCATCCCCCTCTAGTAATTCGCTAATACGTTTTGATGTTGTTCTCATTTCCCTCATGTCAAACAACGGTTCTTTTTCTATTGCTTCTAATGAAGCTTCAAAACCTTTATTATAATCATCTAAATGTTGAATGGCTTCTTCCACAGTTACCCACTCAAAGTTTACTTTTTGACCGGGTTGTTTTTGTGCTAAGACACTTAAGTCTGACTGGCAGACTGTCGCAATCTTAGTGTAACCGCCGACTGTTTGTTTATCATTCATCAATACAATCGGGTTACCGTCATTCGGTACTTGTACACTGCCGAGTGCAACAGGTTCAGAAATAATATCTGCACTGTCAGTCGGCGGAATAGAAGCACCCTTCAAACGAAAGCCCATACGATCCGATTGTTCAGAAATCTCAAAAGGTTCTGACACTAACCCTTCATGGCTAGCATCAGAGAAGCTGTCATATTGCGGACCTTCCACAACTCTGATTGCATCTGTCCCTTCATGGATTAAATCTAAATCGCTCGTATAACCGACATGACGACGGTAATCATTATTATAATGAACCGGAATCATATCATCTTTTCTTAATGCACGGCCATGGAAACCGCCCATTTTAGTACGTGTATGCGTCGCATAACTTCCTGCAACTTCAGGTACGTCAATCGGATGACCGAAGTGTAAATAACCTCTTGCGCCTTTAATTGCGGCGTTTAATGCGAGTACATCACCTTTATATACTTGTACAACCGTTTGGTGGGAAATCGGCTCACCATTCAATGTTGCTTTAAATTCTGCGCCTGTAATAACTACAGTATTATCTTCTAAGAATTGTAATGTCGGTCCGATAATAGTTGCTTCGATTGCTGGACCTTCATTACCAATTAATTGTGTACCTAAACGGTAACTATATCTATCTAATGCACCTGCACTAGAGAAACCTTCTTTTTGGTAACCATAACGTCCGATATCTTGAATTGTTGAGAATAGTCCTGGTTTAATAATTCTAATGCTCATCTTGAACAGTCACCCATCTTTCTATATCAAAATCAGGATCGTTTTTCTGTGCGATAATCTCATCATACGTATCTTGTGAGATTTGATAGAATTCAATACGATCTCCCGCTTCATAAAGTGTCATTGGTTCACGGTCCAAGTCGAACACATCTAAAGGTGTACGTCCGATAATTTGCCAACCGCCTGGCGAATCTTGCGGATACAAACCAGTTTGGTTTTTCGCAATGCCGACAGAGCCAGCATCAATACGTACTCTTGGTTCATCCCTTCTTGGTGTATACAGACGCTCATCTAATCCACCAAGATATGGGAAACCAGGCATAAATCCTAGCATATAAATTAAATAAGTTGGTTCTGTATGTAATTGAATCACATCTTCAACTGTTAAATCATTAAGCTTAGCGACTTCTTCAATATCAGGTCCGTATTTCCCTCCATAGATGACTGGAATACGTACCACTTTGGAGCTTTCTGACGTCTCAATATCACTTACATCGAGCGTATCAAGCTTCAAGTCTTCGATTAATGCTTTCGCATGAATCTTATGATCATCGAAGTGAATCATCACTGCACGATAAGACGGTACAATCTCTTTAATCGCTTCATGATCTTGGCGTTCCAAATAAACCACAAGTTGTTGGACTTTCTTGAATGTCTCAGGTGCAATCTGTGGTTCAAAGCGAACTAAGATAGCTTGTTCACTGATAATTTGGTAATCCATTGTTTTGCCTCCCCTTTGTGTTAGGTAATACTGAACATCTATCCAGACGTTCTTTCCTTTGTTTAAGAATGTGACTGCACAAACTGAAACTTAGCTTCAGCTCGGGCAGTCTTTATATGTTTAACACTGTTATCTCTTCAGTTGTTAAGATACTTTTGAAAATTGTAACCGTTTTAAAAACGGCCAACAAATTTAATTATAACATTTATGCCCCATCCGTATCGATTAACTTGGGTATTAAAATCACAACTCAAATTCTATAAGAAATTTTAATAATATGAAATCGTGCCTTTTATCGCCATTTTCATAAGTTTTCTGACAATTTAGATGAAAACCTTTTCATGCGTATTGTTTTAATATAATACATTTGTTGCCTAAGTAAAAGACTTTTTTTGCTATAATTTTACACTTCGAATTGTGTTTAATTTAATATCCAATGGTACAACAGGGTTTAGACGATATTACAATCCTATTAAATTTCTGATTTTATTTGTCAGAAATACGATTATCCTAGGAATCTAAAGATTTCTTTATCATAAAGTTTAAAGATTTTGATGAAAATAAAGTGCGCTATATAAGCAACCGTAAATGGAACGACAAAGAATGCGGTGATAATCAAGACTAATTTCAACCAAACTTCATCAACATGCATAAATCTAAAGGCATTAATCGGTCCGACCATACCGATAATACCGAAACCTGCAGACTCTTTTGTTCCGCCAATACCGATGAAACTTGCCACAAAACCTGAAATAGCTGCGGTAACTGTAATCGGTACTAACATCACAGGATATTTAACCATATTTGGAAGCATCATCTTAACACCGCCTAGTAAAATTGTGGCAGGAACACCGAGACGGTTTACAGTGATTGTCCCAAAGACTAATGTTGCTTCTGCTGCTGTAATACCGATTGATGCTGCACCAGCTGCTAGACCGCTGATACCGATAGCCATAGATGTTGCTACTGTGGAAATCGGTGAAATAATGATCATACTATAAGCAATCGCAATCAGCATACACATTAACACTGGCTGCATCTCTGTAAAGGTATTAATGATATGTCCAATACCTGTAGTGACTAATTTTACGTATGGCAAAGTATGTAATGTAATAAACCCAGTAATAACTGCTACAAAGGTAGGTAAAATGATTAAATTCAAGCTTCCGAAGCGTTCACCTATGAATAAAATTAAAAGTGAGGCGATTGAAGCTGCTAACATCGTATTGATCAAGTCACCAATACCTGTGATTACCCATGCACCATTTTTAAATTGCGCTGCCCCACTTCCGATAAATGAAGCTGCCGCAACAACCGCAATGCCAAGCGGTGTGAATTTAAAGCGATGTGCGACTAATGCACCAACCAACATCGGCACCGTAAATTGAATGGCTGTTGCTACTTGTAATAGAACACCTGCTGATTTAGAGTACGGTGATAATGCTTTTAAAATTTCCCCTAATACCGCATGCGGTACGAGTCCTGCGATAATTGCGAATGCGACCCCGTTTAATACGTTATAAAAAAATGTACCCACCGACACCTTGGTACCTGGTCTTGTCATAGTTCCTCCCATATATTCTCCTCCGTTTTCTGTGTTGTTAATTATGTTTGTAATATTCTGATAATCCTAATATTTAAAATACTTAAAGTCAATATCTGCTCGAATTTAATAATGGTTTTAAGAACATATAATAGTAAGAAACCACTAAAATGGTAGAATGAATTATCTTATAACCCTTTCTAAATAAGCTATCTTTTGTATCACAATAAAAAAGAGACAGAAACCACACATATGATTACTGTCTCATTAATGTATTAATCGATAAATTTAAAGATTTCTTCATCATAAATTTTAAATATTTTACTATAAACAAAGTGCGCGATAAACGCAGTAATAAATGGAACGATAAAGAATGCGACTGCACAAAGTATCGCTTTAAGCCAGAAGTCCCCGTAATCTAAAAATCTGAACGCATTGATTGGTCCAACTAAACCGATGATACCGAAACCAGCTGATTCTTTCGTTCCTCCAATACCGATTAAACTTGCCACAAAGCCTGTTACTGCAGCAGTCGTAGTAATCGGTAAGAAAATAATCGGATGACGTACTAAGTTCGGCAACATCATTTTAACGCCACCTAAAAAGATTGTCATCGGTACACCTAAACGATTAACGCGCAATGTTCCAATCGTTAATACTGCTTCTACTGCCGCTATACCGATAGAAGCTGAACCTGCAGCTAATCCTTCAATACCGATTGCCATGGATAATGCGGCGGTTGAAATTGGCGAAATAACAATTGATGCATAAACTAATGAAATCAAAATACACATCGGTATCGGTTGTAATTCAGTAAAGCTATTAACCATATTACCGATGGCTGTTGTGACGAGTTTGACATAAGGTAGTGTATGCAATGCGATGAAACCTGTACTTACTGCCACAAATGTTGGTAATATAATCAAGTTCAAGCTGCCAAAACGTTCACCAATAAATAAAATCATAAGCGAAGCGATTGCAGCTGCGAACATAGTGTTGATTAAGTCACCAATACCTGTGATAACCCATGCATTATGTTTAAAGACGACAGCGCCACTACCGATAAAGGAAGCCGCTGAAACTACCGCGATACCTAAAGGTGTAAATTTAAAACGATACGCAACTAACGCACAGATTAAACAAGGCACCGCAAATTGAATAGCAGTCGTAATGTGTAGTAATTGTGTAAAGACTGGATTAAATGGGACAAGCGCTTTTAAGATTTCTCCTAAAATCGCATTCGGGATTAAACCTGCTACGATACCAATCGCAACCCCATTTAATAAGTTAAAAAGAAAATATTTGGGACCTATCTTAGTCCCTGGATGTGTGGGTGAAGTATGATCCATCGCTGTGTGTTCCATAAAAAGACTCCTCTCGTGATGCAAAAGACCTGATGTTTTCGTAATTTTCAGAATTATTGTATGCCTATCATTAAAGTATGTCAATGACAGAAAATAGAAAAAAGCAGCCGAAGCTGCTTAAAAATTACAGAGTACTGAACTATTCACTTTTACGTTTTCTACTAGCCATAACAGTTACCATACCTATTAATGAAATACACAAGCCAAAGATTACTAATACAAGATTTATTTCAGCTTCACCGGCTGCTGGTAATTCTTGTGATTGAGATGCATCAATTGATCTTGCTTCTGAAATTAATGCAGCAACTTTTTCATTATATTCAGTCGTAGACATTTTACCTGTATCTTTCAGATGTGTTAATTGAACTAACTTAGTTTGGTAAGGTTCATCTAATTTGATATTTTCAAATCCGATATTTGCCCATCCGTCACCGTCTGGATCCAATTCATCAGAAACTACTTCACCCGTAACTGCTTTAGCTGCTTGAGCTTCTGCACCTTTCACAATGTCTTCAATTCCAGTAAAAATTAATGCTACCGCAACTAACGTTGTTAAAAAGATACCGATTTTTCTCATTATAGGCCTCCTAAGTTTATCTAGTTTACTCATCTTTAACGTAACCAAACTTGCCTTCTTTAAAAACCCTATTTACAGTAACTAAACAAACTTTGCGGAATATTCGTAAATGAACTAAATAAAGCAGCCGGAGCTACTTAAAAATTACAGAGTACTAAAACAGCTATGATGATGTGCTACATCAGTTACAGAATCACTTATACCTAAAACTACAGAGTACTA
>NZ_KV837142.1:27959-28183 GCF_001838465.1 Staphylococcus sp. HMSC061G12 | reverse complement strand
TTATACCTAAAACTACAGAGTACTAAAACCCATTATCGCACCATGTACGTTCAATCCATGAATCACTTATACCTAAAACTACAGAGTACTAAAACCCATTTCTCCGATATATGTGCATAGAATGCGAATCACTTATACCTAAAACTACAGAGTACTAAAACAAACATTGCCTAAAACCTCGCAAAAATCGTGAATCACTTATACCTAAAACTACAGAGTACTAA
>NZ_KV837142.1:27257-27480 GCF_001838465.1 Staphylococcus sp. HMSC061G12 | reverse complement strand
CACTTATACCTAAAACTACAGAGTACTAAAACTAACTTGCATCTTACTAATACTATTGCTCGAATCACTTATACCTAAAACTACAGAGTACTAAAACTGTAAACTGCATAGCCCACGCCTGCAGCCGAATCACTTATACCTAAAACTACAGAGTACTAAAACTCACAAAGGAAACTACTGCATTAATAACTGGAATCACTTATACCTAAAACTACAGAGTACT
>NZ_KV837142.1:0-27157 GCF_001838465.1 Staphylococcus sp. HMSC061G12 | reverse complement strand
CACTTATACCTAAAACTACAGAGTACTAAAACCTGCACGCGCTCTACACGTATGACGTATTTGAATCACTTATACCTAAAACTACAGAGTACTAAAACTGATTAATTGTTGGGCTACAATACCTGGATGAATCACTTATACCTAAAACTACAGAGTACTAAAACTATAAACATGAACATATGTGATACCTTCTGGAATCACTTATACCTAAAACTACAGAGTACTAAAACCTCTAGCACAATTATATAATTTAATCATAGTCAAGAAAATAGATAAGCCGATAATGCTGAAGAAATTTTTGTTCGATCAATATCTAGTTGACACTCTAATTTGCAGTACTTTAAAAATGCAACAACTACATAAAGATCTAAATCATTGAAAACAATTATATCACCGAGAGTATAGTTGGATATTACAGGATTAACCTCTAAAACTGAGCAATATTTTTTAAACAAATACTCAAATCTCTCTTTAAACTTTTCTATTTCTATATTAATTGGCGCATTCCAGTAACTATCATCAATAAACCCTTCAGTAATCATTTGTATATTGTTGATAAAGTAGTTCAAACCTTTGATATTCTCTGATAAAAAATATGAGGACTCTGTTAATACTATTATTGGAATTGGCAGATCATTTAATGTTTTTCTAAATCTAATTTGCTCTTTTATACTTAAACCCGCTTCTGGATACAGATAAATCAAAAACGCCTTTTCTTTCGCTTGATAATTCATTTCTTCTACTACTAAAGGGACTACTTGTTCTAAACGGTTAATCAGCCTAGCATAATCTTCAGTGTAATCATATTTAAATGAAAGCAGTCTTATAAACTGCTTTAAATCAAATGATTTAACAGCCAAAGGTAAAGTTCCTCTTAGATTTTCTCTTAAGTCATCCAATAACACATTAATCGAATTGATATATCCTTCTATTTCCATATCATTATGCAATTCTCTAATGATTTTCTTAGCCATCATACTTGTTGCTGCTAATTGATGCTCATTTTCTATAGCAGAATGATTCAAGATAAAACCTCTAAACCGATTATTTGAAACCCTATCACATTCTAAAAGATTTGTAATGGTTACACAGTCTTTATTGGAATTTCTTGGTTGAAAGTAATTCTTAAGTGTTTCTAGAATGTATTCTTCATGTGTTGAATCTTCATTATAAATAGAGGTATACTCACTAGTATTTAAAATAACTCTTGGTAATTCCTCAATACTAATCTCTAAAACCGCTTCATACATATTTTTTCTCCTAAAATAAAATGGTACGATTATCTCCTAATATTTCAATATTTTTATCTTCTTCACCCAATAATATTTTCATTTTCTCATATTGCTTCTCCGTAATTGTCAATGCTCTCACATGACCATCAGGCGGCAAGATACGTTTCACATAATTCACACTGCTTTCTGCTGAATCTTTATTTATACAACTTTTAATGTAAATAGAGTACTGCATCATCAAAAACCCTTCAGAAATCAGCCCTTTTCTAAACTTACTATATAAGCGTCTTTCCTCTTTCGTGTCAGTTGGGAGATCAAACATTATCATTACTCTCATAAATTTATAACTCATGATTCATAAAAAGAATATTGTTTAATGTTTGGTAGCTTGAGTGTTTCATATCTCCCCGTTCTGAAATACTCAATGATTGATTGAACCATAATTTCAATCGCTCTAATAACTGTGTGCTGCTTTCCGTCAATTTGTACTCTTGCATGCATTAAATTCACTAACTCTAATCTATATGCCTTCGTCATATATTCTTCTTCTGGAGGATGTTTTAATAGATATAAATCTACTAATGGTCTAAATACTTCAATAATGTCTGATGCAAGGTTAAAATGATTTCGTGCACCAATATGATGAATACCAAGTGCTGGAATTAACCCTTTTGCTACAATGGTTCTAGCGATTGCTGAATTTAAAATTGTATAACCAAAATTCAACACCATATTTTCTATTAAAAATTCATCATCACGTCTGAAATCCTCAAAAAATGTATTGAAATAATATTTAGCTGCTTGTCCTTCTATATTCATTTCATCTTTAGATGTAACTAAAGTTTGCAACTCTTTCATTTTAATAATTCTTTCATCAAGTACTCCAACATGTTTCATACATTGAATCTGATTTTGAATTTTTTGAACCAATATATGTTTCCACAATTCTCCTTTGTTTTGTTCTGACCATTGAAGTTGCTCTTTCATTTGTCCGTATTGGTTAAAATGGCCATTAATTGGATGCACCATACATTCTGGTAAATGTTGTTGATTGCAAAAAACCACTAAAATATTATATTTAGAAAGCTCTATCATAAGTCTTGAGGTTATAGTTGTTGTTAAGTCTTCAATTACAATAGCGAAAATATCGCTTAGGGGGATTTTAACCTCCAAATCCCCTTTTGCGATTTTCAAATTATTTAAGTTTAATGCAAGTTTATCTACTTCTGAAAGATATACAATTCTCCACGCCAAAAACTACTCACCCTTTCATGATCATTTGAGGCTTTTTCTTACTTTTCACTTTATAAAGATTTCCTAAAATATCTGTGGAATATTTTTCAATAGAATATGTTTTTTGAGATATCGTTTTCAATATTCGTGGTGTTCGTTTATCATTAATATTCTCCAAATATTCTTTATATGTGATTGGAATCATATTTAGCTCTACAACATTTCTTGAGTCGTTATTAACCCCTACAATTCTATATAACTCTCCATCAATTTTAATCAAATCATTATTATAAAAACTTGCGATAAACACTGCATTTTCATCAATTTTTTTCTCACTTTTTGCTTTCTCATAAGCATTTGAATCAATTTTAAAGAAACCTTCTTTTTTGATGACATCTAAATTTTTAACTGTCACAAATTTATATCCACCATTATCTAAGTAAACATCAAAGCGATATGGTTTTAATGATAGTTTTACTATTTTATTCTGACTATTTGAATAGTCGTTTGTAATATCAAGATGCGCATTTAACTTTTTACCGTAATATTTAACCTTTTTGATGATAGGTCCATTATCTTTTTTACTATATTTAGTTAAATAATTGCCTGTTTCTTCATGGTACTTATAAAGCGGGTTCTTCTCATTACTGTATTGTTCCATAATAGTTTTCAGTTTTTGATAAGTTTGTGGATCATGATGATACATTAATAATTTTTCTGGTGACTTCTTGATTAAATTTTTCAATTTATCATTATCCTTGTCATATAGTCCTTTGATGTTATTTATGATAAGTGTATTGCCTTTATCATCTTTCCTTGTTGAATATAAGGTATCATTTACTAATTCTCTATTCGGTTTTTTATCGACTCTGTGTGAGTACTTATAATCTTTAAATTCTTTAATACTTTGTATTTGGCGCGGGATTACAAATATTTCTTTATATTCATCGTCAGTTTCAATTCCCGGCATATTTTCAGCTTGTTGCTCTTCAACTGTTTGGTTTTCCATGACTTTATTAGTTGTATCTAGTTTTTTCCATTCTTTGAAAATAAAGTCAGCGTTAGCAATCACCAATGCGTCTTCAGCATGATGTTTGTAACCTTGATTTCTTTCTTTTTTGAACTTCCATTTTTTTCTTAAGAAACTCGTGAAACCTCCATTAATCGATTTCACTTTGACATCTAAGTCATTTACTCTAAAATAGGATCTTAATAAATTCATTAACTCTCTAGTCGCATATCGTGTATCTACTAAATTACGGTTAATAAAATCTTTTTGGACACTAAATCGATTAATATCTCTTTCTTCTAATAAATATTCTTTTTTCTTCTTAGAAACTCTTCCTTTACCTTTAGAAAGGTTCAAAATATGCTTTTTAAATATCTCATAACTAATTTTCGCATCAGAAGAACTCAAATATTGAAATGGCGTTCTATTCCCTTTCTTACTATTCTCCTCTTGTTTTACTAGCACTTTATTATTGAAAGAGTTATCAAAAGAAACAGAACGAGGAATAATATGATCAACTTCATAATGATATGGATTATTAAGTAAATCTTCTAATGGAATAGATTCCAATGAATACAAACATTTTCCTTCTTGCATATCATGCAGTTTAATCTTTTCAATTAAAAACTTAGCTTTTTCTTTACCGGTTTCCTTAATGATTTTTTCGATTCTTTCATTAGTCTGGCGGTTTCTTTTCTGCATTTCATTGATGAACTTTTGTGCCTCTTTAGAATTCTTTTCTCTTGCTAGCTCAATAATAATATCTTTTGGCAAACCGAATTTTTTAATAATAGCATTAATCACTTTGATGGATTGAATGAATGAACGTTTCACCACTGGTGATAAGATAAAATCGTCCACTAAAGATGTTGGTATTTCTTTTTGTTGGCTTAAATCCACTTTTTTCGGCACAAGTTTCAAGCGATTGAAAATAGTCATTTGGTTATCACTTGTGTGCCATAATTCATCCAATATTAAATTGATAGCTTTTAGAGAGAGACGATGTGTGCCGGTATAACCAGTTAAATTTGAAATTTGTTCGATTTCTTCTTGTGTCAATTTTGGTTCCAGTTCAGCTAATTCTTCTTGTATATCTTCTGCTGACTGGTAAATTGTTAAAATTTCAGCGATTTGATTGAGTAGATCAGCATTCTCCAGAATTTCTTTTCGGGATGTAATGCCTTTTATATCATGATAAATTTTAAAATTAGTGAATTCTGGTTTACCTGTACTCGTTACACGATAGCCTTTAATATCTTCTTCATTCACAAGTATCTCTTTCGCAATTTGTTTGAGCGTCGGCTTTTTCTTTTGTTTAAAGACATTCTCAATGATCTGGAATTTCTCATAATACTCTAGTTTCTCATTCTCATCTCGTGCAATAACCAAGTTATTTAAATCATTTAGGGCATTGTATAAATCAGCATTATAAGCATATTTAACACTTCGTAATTCCTCAGGGAAATATGTACAATGTCCCATTAACATTTCATACCATTCTTTAATATCCTTCCAGCCAAATGGACTACCTTCTCCTGGACCTTCATAGTATGTTCTTCTAGTTTCTAATAAGCTGATATATGTCTCTATGAAAGTTTCATCAATTTTATGATGATTACTTTGTGTCTTTAATAACTGCTTTGCTTCTTTGATGTAATCAGATGTTTTGAAGCGGTTAGCTGCACCTCTTACTTCGCCTTGTTCTTTTAATCGTTCTAACTGTAATTCCGCAACATATTTATCTTCCAAGGCTTTATTATTTCTTGCGATTTGTTCTTTAGTGGATAATTCATTGCCTGTATCTTCTTCCACATCATTTACATTATGTACACCTCTGCGCTTTGCTAAATGAAGCAATGCCGCAGAAAATTCTTCATCGCTTAATTTTTCACTTAGTCCTTTAACGCGAGCTTCGTATGGATTTATTCCACTTATTTCACTGTCTTCATTTAATAATTTATAATCAAACAACAATTTTTTTACTCTTTGTAATCTATGTCTACGACGTCTCTTAAGTCGTCTTGCCCCTCTTTTTGATCGTCGTCCCTCATTGTTTTCTACATTAGCTTCTTTAAATAAACGAACACCTGCATCTATAACATCTCTTGTTTCATAATCAATAATTCCATAACCCACTGATGTAATTCCGATATCTAGCCCTAATATATAATTTCTGTTCATATGACCACTCCTAAGATGTTTGAATTTTTTGATTTTTGATATTAAAAAAATCTCGCCAACAAGTTGACGAGATAAACACGGCATTTTGCCTTGTTTTAGTAGATTCTGTAGTTTTAGGTATAAGTACAGCACATATACGTTGTGCTATACCTAAATTATATTTTATCTAATAATATAAGTCAACGCTTAAGATGTGTAAGTTTTACACTAATCTTTAGATCGAAATCATCAGTAACCACTTTAGTTGCCTACACTTCTGCATCTTTCACATTGTCATTAATTTCAGTAAGAATTAATGCTACCAATGCTACCTCAACTAATGTTGTTAAAGCATTAGAGGCAAAAAAATATAATATTTCTTCTTTACATCGCTTCATTTAACAATGCTAAAATTTAGTTGGCAAGTAATACAACATGGATGCACCAATCCTCTCACTATCAGCCTTAGTGAGGGTTTTTGTAATTGTGACTCTCGTCGCCTATTTATTAATACGAATATGTAGTCAATAAAAAATAGTGAAACTGCTTTTCTACATAATACATTTAAATAACCGAACGCATACGAGACTCTAATTTTTCTTTCTTTTATCTACAATTTTCACACTTCTGTCATACAATTTTCAAAATATGGCAAACATTTGTCCTTTCATCTATTTAAAAATCTGTAATAATATAATGTAGCTTTTATATAAAGCGAAATCATTACATTTTATATAGATAAAGAGGTAAATTATGAAACCCAACACATTTAATCCTATGCAGCGATTACACTTCTACGCTGCGGTCTTTATTACGCCTTTATTAATTACTTTGACTTTGTCAGGTATTGCTTATCTTTTCTTCCCTGAAGTTGAAAATCAATTGTATAAGCACGAATTCTATGGTCAAAGCGAACATACAAAACAACAATCTATGACCGATGTGATTAAACAAATCGAAAAAGAACACCCTGGTTACACTATCAATAAAGTTAGTGTGATGGAGTCACCTTACAATAACCGCATCACAATTGGTGATATGGAAGGTAATTCTTACTATATTTTTCTAGACAATCATAACCAAATTGTCGATCAACAAAATGCGAAATACACCTATTCCAATATGGTCAGAAGTATACATAGTTCCCTTTCGACCGAAAATACTGCGATTAACTACTTAGTTGAATTAACCGCATGTTGGACTGTTTTTATGATATTATCTGGTATTTATATGTTAGTACGTAAAAAGTTATTAAAATCTAACAACAAAGTACTCAAATTCCAAAAATGGCATGCGATTGTCGGATTAATAATCGCTATTCCGATGTTAATCTTAGTCTTTACAGGCTTACCTTGGTCTGGCTTCATGGGTGCTAAAATCAATCAGATTTCTACTGCGTACCCACAATTAGGACAAACTCAACTCGTCGCAAATCCACCTAAATCAGAAGCCAATGAAATTCCATGGGCTTTAAGACAAAAAGCAGCACCACAATCAGAAGGTGGCGGGCATCACGGTAGTATGGCGATGCCGATGACAAACATTCCTGGTCAATTATCTTTGGATAAAGTGATTCACAACGCTGAAAAACAAGGTTTAACACGTCCTTTTGCGATTGTTTATCCAACCAGTCCTGATGGTTCCTTTACGCTATCTAAAGCTAGCAATAGTGGTGTAACCGGCTTTGATGTCGCACCTGAAAAAGAAACCACACGTTATATGGACCAATATACTGGTAAACAATTAGGTAAAGTGGATTATCAAGATTACGGTATCCTAGCGAAATGGTTAACTTGGGGTATTCCGCTTCACGAAGGCCACCTTTTCGGTATGGCTAATAAAATCATTAACTTGCTCGTATGTATCGCCTTTTTAGGCGGAATCATCTTTGGTTTCATGTCTTGGTTTAGACGCTTAAAACACATGAAACAAGCTGAAATGCTACCAAGACGTGTGAAAAAGCCGATGTCTATTTCACTTATAATCACTTTGATTATCTTAGGAGTTTTAATGCCTTTATTCGGCTTCTCACTCATTATCGTCTTTATTATAGAAACACTCTTATACTTCAAAGATAAGCGAAATAAACAATTGAATTAGTAATCGAAACAAACAGCGCAACCCTGAAAATATACTCAGTGGTTGCGCTGTTTGTATGTATTCACATTGCTTATTTATAATGACGCCAAAAAGACGTAATGTCTGCTTTATCCTCTAAGTTGAATTGAATCATATCCTTTAATAAGTCATAGTCTATATCTTGCGTCCATTTAATACGGAATAAGTTTTCAGTATACGTATAGCCATTTGCGTCAAAACGGTCTATAAACGGCTTCATTCCTGCAGCTTCAGGATTTATAGAGAAATGTGCCTTTGCACGACTGAATCCGATAATATAGGTACCATGATGTGTATACATAGGTTGATTCCATTTAATGGCTTTTTCTAACTCAGGAAACGTTTCATCTACCCAGTTAAAAACAGTTGTTAAAATTTCCTTTTGTTTTGGATCCTCGATTTTATTTAAATACTCATTAAAATTTTCCATTGATTTCTCCCTTTATTTCGACTTACTTCCATTATATGAGACCATTCTCAAAAGGGCTATGAATGTATCTCTAAATTTCCATTAAAAAAGCATGACAGCGTAAGTCAATTTACTGTCATGCTTAAAGTAACTATGCTAATTCATCTTCTACTTCACCGTGTGAAGAAAGCAATCCAAATACATAGAATAAGACACCCATCGCAACGAGTGAAATAATTCCAGAAATCCATCCACCAGTCACATCGTGTAGTAAACCGATTAAGAATGGTCCGATTGCGGCGATGAAGTAACCGATTGATTGACCGAAGCCAGATAATGCGATACTGCCATCACTTGTACGTGCACGGATTGAGAAGAATGTCATACATAAACTAAATCCAGAACCCATACCAAAGCCGGCTAAAATCATACCGATAATTAATAGCGTGAATGATTGTGAGAAGAACAGTGCGAATCCGATAATAAAGAATGCGGAAACGATAGTCACTAATAGTTTTTGGTTCTTCATACGTGACGCTAAAATAGGGAAAATAAACGTCATCGGTACTTGTGCGAATTGGTTCAGCATCAATAAGTAGCCTGCTGTTGAAGCATCTACACCTCTATCTACTAAGATAGACGGTACCCATGCGACAACTGTATAGAAAATCATAGATTGGAAGCCCATCATGAATGCGACTGTCCATGCGAGTTTAGAACGACTGATTTTAAATAACTTTTTCTCTTCTTTAGCTGCTTGTTCAAGCATGGCTTTCTCTTGTTTCGTACCTGAAAGCATTTGCGGAACCCATAATATAATCGCAATAATCGCAAATACTAACCAGAAACCTAACGATAGACGATATGTACCCGCTTCAGATAACGGATAACTTAAGCCGCCGCCTAAACCTGCAGTGAAGTTCATTGTACCACTGTATAAGCCTGTCATTAGGCCGATTTGAAGCGGGAACTTCCATTTTACATAACTTGGCAGCACGACGTTACCAAAGGCAATACCAATACCTAGCAACACTGTACCAAGGATGAAAATCGGGAATCCGCCAGAGACACGTACGATTAACGCAATAATGACTAAAATCGTAGATAAGAACACCGTCTTAGACATCGTCAGACGTGAGGATACTTTAGATACAAACGGTGATACAATACCAAAAATCAACAGCGGGATTGTCGTTAAAATACCTGCAACACTGTTATTGATTGATAACGCATCTTTAATTTGATCAATAACCGGACCAACTGCTGTTAACGGTGCACGTAATGTTGATGCGACAAAGACCATCGCAAGAACAATCAACCACGAATCGCGCAATCTATGTTTTTGGAAGCGTTCATCCTGTACCATATGCTCACCCTTTCTTCATTTATTTAAGTTTATTTGAAAATAAAGAGAGAGGTAGGACAGAACCTAATCTCCCCACCTCATTGAATTAACTTTATTCTATGTCTTTCGTTTCATCAATGCAAGTACAGGTATAGAAGATTAACATACCTTACTATGCATCACGTCACTTATTTATTTAAAGTGATACGTGTACCTGCTTTACCTTCTAAAGCATCGACAGCGTCTGCTAATGAACAGATAATCGCTTCTTTACCTGTTTTCGCGAATTCAATCGCAGCTTGGATTTTCGGTAACATACTGCCTGCTGGGAATTGACCTTCCGCAACATATTGTTCCGCTTCCTCAACTGAGATGTTTTCTAATTTCGCTTCATTTTCTTTACCGTAGTTGATATAAACATTCGGTACGTCTGTTAACATAATGAACGTATCAGCGTTCACTTGTTCAGCTAATTTCAAGCCTGAACGGTCTTTATCAATAACCGCTTCTAAGCCATGAATTTTGCCGTCATCGTCACGATATACAGGGATACCGCCACCGCCAGATGAAATGACAACTGTGTCTGTCATTAAGCGTTTAATCGCGTCTACACCGTTGATCACCATTGGTTCTGGTGAAGGTACAACACGACGATAGCCACGACCAGCATCTTCAACCATAGTGAAACCTTGTTCTTTTTCCATGCGTTTTGCTTCTTCTTCTGAGAAGAACACACCGATTGGTTTCGTTGGATTATCGAAAGCTGGATCATCTTTGCTGACTTCAACCATTGTTAAAAATGACACAACATTTGAATCGATACCGCGTTGGTATAAATCGTTTTTCAGTGCGCTTTCCATCATATAACCGATGAAACCTTGAGATTCAGCGTTACATACATCAATCGGCATTGGAGAAACTTGGTCTTTAGCCGCTTCGTTTTGAACGATGATGTTACCTACTTGCGGTCCGTTACCGTGTGTCACAACAATTTTGTGTCCACTTTCTTTAATGTCGGCCATTTTGCTTGCCGCATTTTTTACGTTGTTATATTGATTTTCAAACGTTGTTTCTTGGCCAGGTTGTAAAATTGCGTTACCGCCAAGTGCTAAAACAACATATTTACCCATTCTTCTTTCACTCCTTCAATAAAGCTATAGACATACCATAAAGTGTGTCTTTACCTGATGATGAGCCTACTTGGAGAAGTTTTTCTAACGTCGACTTAGAGGCGTCTTCCATCAAATCAGTTAATTTAGAACTAAAAATACGTTTAACGGCATACTTTAAAAAGGTTTGGCTGACCAATGTCGTTAAAGGTTCATCCACCAGCTGTTCAATTTCTGTTAAATGCTGCGGCTGAATAAACGGTCTAATAAAGTGAACAAACAACATCCCGACTAACATATCATCGCCTGATGGCGTCAAACCTTGTCCTCGACCTATTAAATAGCGTAATTCAGTCTTCGCATCTCCATGTGGGTTTGACAATGCATCATAAATCGATTGCATTTTAGCAAGATTAAAGTCACCGTCAGCATATTCACAAAAATCAAATGCTTGGATACTCTCCTTTAATTGATTCAAATGAATGGCTTCAAAATTTTGACTCGCTTTAAATACATTCACATTGATATTTAGTTGTAGATTGCGATCAAACGCTAAAGCACGTGGATGTGCTTTTAACATTTGACCCACCTGAATCGATTGTAGTAATCGATTTCTAGTGTATGCATCAACTACAACGCCAAATGGGAACATCCCATTTTCAGTGGTACCGATAAAGATGAGATTGTCATCTTTATCCACCACATTAAAACCTTTATTAAAGCAACTGTGTACTTTAAGTTCTGTTGTATGATTCAAGATTCTGCTTGCACTTGCGCCGATGGCTTGTGCTGTGAGAATCATCCATTAAATCCTAATTTTTCAGCATAAGCTGTGATTGCTTTTTCGAAGCATTCGATTGGTGGATGCACTGTACCTGCACCAATTTGACCGAAGCCGGCAATTTTGTGTGCAATACCTGTGTTGATCACTGGTGTAATACCTTTTTCAACTACTAAGCGTGCATCGATACCTAAGCAAGCACCTTTAAAGTCCCAAGTCGGGATAGAGAAGTTAGGGTTCTCACCAATACAAATTTCAGTCATTTCGTCTGAAGTTGCTAAGGCATCTGCAAAGCCGCCGCTACCTACGAAACGTGTAACTGCAGGTGCTGCGATCATTGCCATACCGCCGACACCGATTGTTTCAGTGATTGCTGAGTCACCGATATCAGGGTTAGCATCGTCTGATGAATAACCTGTGAAATATAAACCTTGTGGTGTATTTACAGGTGCTGTGAACCATTCGTCACCCATACCAGCGATACGGATACCGAAGTTTTCACCGTTACGGCACATTGCTGTAACGATTGTACCGTGTTGAATTTCACGAGCTGCGTCCATCATTGCTTTACCTGTTGCCATCGCAACGTTTAAGAAGAATTGGTCAGTGTCTGCTAAGAACTGAATAACTTCTGTACGTTTTTCTGGTTCAACATCTTCTAATTCAGAGATGATTGGCGCAACTTCTTTTAAGAATGCAAGTGAAGCTGCAATGTTACGTTGGTGGAATTCGTCTCCCATTGCGATTGCTTTCGCAATTAAAACGTTAACGTTTAAGCCGTCTTCCATTTGACGAACAGCTTTACCTAATACTGGACCTAATACGTCTTTCATCCAGTGTAGACGGTTAACAACTGTTTCATTGTAAGCACCGAAACGTAATACTGCGCCGATACCTTCGTTCATTTGGCAATAAGCTTCGTTGCCGCTTTCTCTATTTTCAACAACCAATACAGGCATGTTCATTGAAGTGATACCGCCCATTGGTCCTACTGCATTCACGTGATGACAAGGAATGAATTCAATTTTATCATTCTCTAATAATTCACGTGCTGCATCTTCATCATTTGCCCATTCTTCGAATAAGATCGCACCGATACATGCACCTTTCATTGGATCAGTCATGTTTTCATATTTAATCGGTGGACCCGCATGTAGTAAAACATGCTCTTTCAATTCAGGAATTTTATCTTTCGCAGGTACCACGTCAACTAGGAATGGTGCTGCTGCGATCATTTTATCTATGACAGCTTGGTTTGCTTCATCAATTGTTTGGTAACCCATTATACAGACTCTCCTTCATAGTTGTTTAAGAATTGTAATACTTTCATTAGTTTTTCGTCTCCGCCAGCAACTGGTCTCCAGTTGAATTGCACAACGTCTGCGCCGCTTTCATCAATTGCAGTCGCAAAGCTTTTTAGTCCAACGTTGATAACACTTGGAGTTGTGTTGATTAATTGAAGAATCTTATCGTCTACAGATAAGTCAACTGAAGTTGCGTCGAATGACTCTTCTTTCAATTCTGGTTGTTCAGCTTTATGACCTGTTAATTCGATTGCTGAACGTACCATTTGATCGTTTGTTTCGCAGATTTGTGCACCTGCTTCTTCTAATGTTTTGATTTGTTGTTCATAGTTTTGTGGATCGTGTTCTGTACCAACAACAGTTGCTAATACAGCAATGTCACGACCATTTGCTTTTGCTTCGCTGATGATATCTTCGATAGCTGGTGCTAATTGACCTGCCATATCATCATGGCTGCCGTAACCGATTACGTTATCTAACATGATTACTGCAGTATTTTCATCATTTGCAGCTTCTTGTAATTTTTCGATACGTTTACCTGGGTCGATCATTGGATGAGGACGACCTTGTGTATACATGTCATCACCTAAGTCAATGATTTCATGGTTGCCAGCTTTGTAAGTGAAACCTTCTGTAGTTTCATCTTTTAAGCCGTCGAACGCATCTTTTACAAGCATTGCTGCTTCGCTTGCTAATGTACCACCTGAGTAGTAACCTTTGATGCCGTCTTGGCCATCTTTCAATGTTGCTTTGATTTCTTTTGTTGCTGGTTTGAATTCAGGTTTTTCACCATTAGAAAGTTGAACTGATACGCGTGCAGCTTCTTCTAGTGTGTATGCATGGTAGATATTTGCTTCAGTGTATTCTGGTTTGTGACCTAAGAATAATGTCACAACTGGTTTGTCGATATTACGAAGCAAGTTCAATACTTTTTCTTCTACTTCTTTAGCTGGTGGTTTTGAAACAACTGTAATGACTTTAACAGCTGGATCTTGTGCTAACGCTTTGATACTGTCCATCATTGTGATTGCGCCGACTTCTGTTGATAAGTCACGGCCGCCTGTACCGATTGCGTTAGTTACACCTTTACCTTCACGGTCAACAATTGTAGTGATTTCTTGGATACCGGTACCTGAAGCACCTACGATACCAATGTCACCTTTGTTAACGATGTTAGTGAAAGCTAATGGTAATGAGTGGATAATACCTGTACCACAGTCAGGTCCCATTACAAGTAAACCTTTGTCATGTGCCATTTCTTTCAAACGTACTTCATCATCTTTAGGTACGTTGTCACTGAACATGAATACATGCAAGTTGTTTCTTAATGCAGTTTCAGCTTCCATAGCCGCATATTGACCAGGCACTGAAATTAACGCAAGGTTAGGGTTAGTAGCTTTATCTAACGCTTGGTTCCAGTTAGAAACTTCTTGTGTTGATTCAGCCTTATCGTCTTCCGCTTTACCTTTTAATTCATCTTCAACTTGTTGATTCACTTCATCAACCATTGATTCATCATCTGTATCGATCATGATAACAATGTCATTTGGTTTTGCTTCATCTAGTTCAGGTGAATCGAAGCCTGAAGCTCTGAAGATGTCTTTGTTTGCGGGTGTACCCATCATAATTGATACTTTATTAACGCCGTCCATTGCTGATAATTTGTTTGATAACAACATCAATACAATAGAGTCTTGATACGTATTCTCTTTAATGATTGTATATAACATAATAGTCCTCCATTATTATTCTGCAAATCTGTTTTTACCGTGATAACGGTCGTAATGCACATCATCTGACTTCAAGTAGTCATAGATGTCATCTACAATTTCAATACCATCTTTGTCATAGCGTTCACTACGTAAACGTCCACGTTCACCTGGATAGTAAACTTCGCCATAACCTTTCGCAGCTGGTTGTGCTTTCAACTCATCAATCATTGTTGAAAGTTGTTGTTTGAACTGTTTAGGGTCAGTGAAGTAAGCCGGGTTAATTACAACGTGTAATTGGCCTAAATCTCTGCCTTTTGTTAAATCTTTGTACATAGATGACACGTGGCCGCCGAATGGTAAACCAAGCAAGCTGCCTGATAAAATGTCTACCATCATCATCAAGCCGTAACCTTTAGGTCCTGCAACAGGTACTAAAGCGTGTACTGCTCTTGAATCTGTAGTAGGTTCACCGTTTTCATCTACTGCCCATGTATCTGGGATAGATTGGCCTTTTGAACGTGCATCTAACACTTTGCCCCATGCTTGTACAGTTGTTGCCATATCAAATGTGATCACACGATCATCATTTGTCGGCGCACTGAAAGCGATCGGGTTCGTACCGAAATATGGTTCAGTTCCGCCGAACGGTACAACCATTGGGTCAGATTGACACATACTGATACCGACCATATCTTGGTCTGCTGCCATTTCAACGAAATAGCCTAACGCACCACTGTGGCTGATGTTTTTTACACCCACAACTGCGATACCATTTTCTTTCGCCATTTCAATCGCTTTGTCCATAGCTTGTTTTGCTGCTTGGTGTCCTGGGCCATTGTCGCCGTGAAACACTGCAGAAGATGGTCCTGTTTTTTCAAACTCGTAATTCGGATGAGCATTAATACCACCCTTGGCAATACGCTCTGCGTAATATTCAACACGTACTGCACCATGAGAATGAATCCCGCGATGGTCTGCGAATGTTAAAACATCTGAGACGTCAGCAGCTGCATCTTCTTGCAAACCTGCTTTCATCAATTTATTTTTCATTAACTCATAAAGTTCTTTTTTTGTAACACGCATCACTAAAACCCTCCTGACTTTTTTGAAGATTCTTGCAATTTATTAGTCTGCAAAACTAAATAAAGAGCGGTGCCGGTGCAATGACCAGCACCGCTCATTCAATTGAATTAGTAAACTTGTTCTGACTTCATGTAATCATAGATAGATTGTGGAATTGGAATACCTGTTTCGTCGTATTTTGCTTCCACATCTTCTTGAATTTCACCTGGATAGTAGACTTGGTCAAAGCCTTTCGCAGGATCGATGTCATGAAGTTCTTGAACCATTTGTTCCATTTGTGATAAGAATTGTTCCTCGTCACCGAAGTAACTTGGATTGATCACTAAATGGAATTGGCCCAGACGACGGTACGCACTGTAATCTTCATACATTGAAGACACATGCTGACCAAATGGTAAGCCAAGCAAGCTGCCTGATAGAATATCTACCATCATCATCAAGCCGTAACCTTTCGGTCCAGCTGCAGGCAACAATGCGCTGACTTTATAAGGGTCTGTCGTCGGTTCACCTTTATCATCCACTGCCCAAGTATCTGGGATTGAATGATATTTTGAACGTGCGTCTAAGATTTTACCCCACGCTTGTACAGTTGTAGCCATATCAAAGACAATAGGCTTGCCGTCTTTACGAGGTGCACCAAATGCAATCGGGTTCGTACCGAAGTAAGGTTTTGTTCCTCCGAACGGTACAACCATCGGATCTGATTGGCAGACACTTAATGACACTAAACCATGTTTACCAGCCATTTGTGTGTAGTAACCAATCGCACCGCTGTGTCCCATTTCTTTGACACCTACTGCAGCAATACCGTTTTCTTTCGCCATTTGAATCGCTTCTTCCATCGCATGGTAAGCTGCGTAATGACCCACTGTATTATCTGCGTGATAAATACCTGTAGATTTGCCTGTTTTTTCAAATTTAATTTCTGGTTCTAAGTTGAATCCGCCTTTTGCTGTACGTTCTGCATAGTAGCGCAAGCGCACGGCTCCATGTGAATGGATACCACGTGCGTCTGCGAATACCATCAGCTCAGCGACTTTGTCTGCATACTTGTCAGGCATGCCTGCAAGCATAAGCTTTTCTTTAAATAATTGGCGTAACTCATCATAGCCAACATAAACTAAATTCTCTTCACTCATGATTTAGAAACCCTCTCTTATAGTTCGATGTCACGGTTAGCATCTTTAGAGTAGATATATGCGAATGGTTCTTCTAAGCCGATAGCATAAGTTGCTTGTGGAGCATAAGCACCCATGAAGATATAGTCACCTTTGTCTACTGGTAACCATTCGTTGTCTAGGTTGTACATACCGCGGCCGCTTAATACGTAAGCACCGTGTTCTTGTACGTGTGTTTCAACATAACCATGTGAAGCACCTGGTTCGAATGATAAGATGTGAATGTTCATGTCATATGCGATATCTTTTGGTAATAAGTCTTGAACTAATACTTCTTTCATACCTTCATATGGTTCTGCTTTAAGGTCATTAACATTGCCTGTCACAACTTCTGGTTTGTGACCTTCAAGTGGTTGGTAACGTTTTTTGTATAAGAATACGCGGCTGTCTTCGTTATTGTTGTTGTTTTCGAATTTCATCACTTGATCAGCTGGTACGTATAAGTAACCGCCTTGTGATAATTCATATTTTTCATCGCCAGCATACGCATTGATGTTTCCGTATACAACATAGATGAATGTTTGGATACCGTCTCCGCCGAAGCCTTGAGTGTTGCCGCCTTGGTCTTTCAATGTAACTAGGTAGTCAACGAAACGTGCACCTAAACGTGGTGAACCTAAAATAGTAACGTCGCAATCTTCGAATCCTGGTACTACGTTATTTACTAAACCGTCTGGAACGATAACTGCGTAATTGTCTTTTTTGATAACTGCTCTTGTTTCTAATAAACCTTCTCTATAACCTTGATTGTGATTTAAGTAACCCATTATTAAAAACTCCTTTACATTAATTATTCTTTGTAAGCTAATTCATATAAAACGTCTTTTAATACTTCGATTCCTTTTACTAAGTCTTCGATGTTTGTTTCTTCTTCAACGTTATGACTGATGCCGTTGATAGATGGTGTGAACAACATTGCTGTCGGAACAAATTTCGCAAAGATTTGCGAATCGTGTCCGGCACCTGATGCCATGACTTTATATTGTTCTTTACCCACTATTTGGTCAGCTGATTGTTCGATTCTATCTACTAAACCTTTGTCCATTAATACTGGGGCTTCGTCCATCCATAAATCAATATCGTACTCTAAGCCTTCTGACTCAGATACTGATTTGATTGTTTCTGTGATTTCGTCAGCGAATTGGTTCAATGCGTCTTGGTCAATATGACGTGTATCAATACTGAAGACAATTTCACCAGGGACTACGTTAACTGTGTTCGGTACAGGATCAACACGGCCGAAAGTCAGTACTAACGGATCGCCGATTTCTCTAGCGCGTTGTGTTAATTTAGAAGCAATCTCACTAAATCCTACAACTGCGTCTTTTCTTAAGCCCATCGGTGTTGTACCTGCGTGGTTCGCTTCACCTTTTAATGTAACTGTGTAACGTTTTTGACCGACAATCCCATTCACTACACCAATTGCTTTGTTTTCAGTTTCAAGCACTTTCCCCTGCTCGATATGCACTTCAACAAAGGCTTTGATGTCATCGTGGTTTTGGTCTTGTTTTCTGTAGTCAAAGCCAGAGTCTCTCATCGCATCTTCAAAACGCACACCTTCTGCGTCTGCAATCTCTTCAACTTCTGATTTGTCTACAAGATTGAAGTAGTTTTTACTGCCCCAGAATGCGAATGGGAAACGGCTGCCTTCTTCTTCAGCTAAGGCAAGGACTTCTAAAGAACGAAGCGGTTGGCCATGTTCTTCTTTAAGTGCCTTCATTGCTGTCACAGCAGCTAAGATTCCGTATTGACCGTCTAAATGACCGCCTTCAACGACTGTGTCAATATGAGAACCTGAAACAATTTTTTCATCTGGATATTTACTGCCTTCTAAACGACCTGTTAAGTTGCCGATGTCGTCGAAAGTTGCGTCAAATCCAGCTGATTCTAATGTTTCTTTTAAAGCATGCACGGCTTGCTGCCATTCATCTGAATAAAGCAAGCGTGTAATTCCTCCGCCAATCAAACCGCCATATGCGGTAAACTGCTTATCTAAAGCTTCAAAAGAGGAACGGATGTTCATATTCAACAACTCCTTTTCATCTCATCATCTATTATAAATGTTTACTTTTGTTACTACATCCACAATTCCGACAATTAACATCCTCGTATTTATTCATTTTGTACAAATACGATAGATATAAGATTTGCGATAATTATTTTGGGTAAATATGAACAATTTAAAGCAATCTAACATAACCAAAGGAGGTTCTTTTGTTGTCAGAAACAAAACACATCACAACCCAAGACCAATTTCAATTAACGCAACTCATTACACCCGCTCAAAATGAACCTAAAGGTATCATTCTTTACTTTCATGGTGGCGGCTTAATTTTCGGTCAACCTGATGATTTACCACAGGCCTACGTTGATCTGTTAACTGAAGATTTCACAATGATTTCAGCAGATTATCGTTTAGCACCTGAAAGCAATATCGATACGATTATGAATGATGCATTAACACAATTCGACGATGTCAAAGCTAATCATCCTGACTTGCCGATTTTCTTATTCGGTCGTTCAGCAGGATCATTCTTATCTTTAATTGTTGCTTCTAAACGTGATGTCCAAGGTATTCTTGATTTCTATGGTTATAGCCGTTTCCACGTACCGCAATTCTTACGTGCGAATCCACAATACAAAGCCATGTCTCAACAAATCACACCAGAACTGTTAAATAATATGATTCAAACAGAACCTTTAACACAAGGTGATTTACAGACACGTTATCTCATTTACCTTTATGCACGCGGACAAAACGAATGGCTGAAGATACTAGGCATTCAACAATCTACAGATGCTGCCTATAATATTGCGCCTAAAACACTTAAAGCATTTCCACCTACGTTTATTGTGCATGGTAAACAAGATCCAGATGTGCCTTTCGGTGAAGCCCAACATTTAGACCGTAATATTCCAGAAACTAAATTCATCGCTTTCGATAACAAAGATCACGATTTCGATCGCGAAGTGAATGACTTTAATTTAGATATCTACCAACAAGCTAAAACATTCTTATTAAATCTTGTTTAAATGCGACAAAAGACCTCCGAACTGAAATGGTTCGGAGGCCTTTTTTATATTAATGCTGTGATACAGCATGCATACTTATTTGAATTTAATCAAGACTTAGATAAATTCACCACGGAAGTCATTAGAAACACCGTCTTCAAGACTGTAAGTTTCTTCACCGCGTAAAATTGTTTTCGCAACTTGTGCGTTAATTGTACGACCTACATATGGGCTTAGTTTATTGCGGTATTCTAAATCTTCAGCTTGTAATGTGTATGAAGATTCTGGTTTGATGAAGACGAAGTCTGCATCTTTACCAACTGCGATACTACCTTTGTTCTCTAAGCCAAAACGTTTTGCAGGTTCAGTCGCAATAATTTCAGCGAAACGTTTAAGTGATAAGTCACGTTTTTGAACACCTTCGTCGAATAAGATATCCACGTTGTTTTGGATACCTGCGATACCGCCCCAAGCTTCAAATGCGTTGTCAGTATCTTTTAAGTCAGGTGTACTTGGTGAGTGGTCAGATGTTACGAAGTTGATGTCACCATTGATAACACGTTCCCACATACCTGGTAAACGTGATTCTTCACGGATTGGTGGTGAACATTTTACAACTGGACCAATGTCATCTAATTCTTCTTTGTAGAAGTATAGATAGTGTGTACAAGTTTCACATGTTACGTCTACACCTTCTTGTTGTGCTTTAATAACTTCATCCACGCCTTCTTCACATGCAACGTGTACGATGTGTAAACGGCAGCCAGTTTCTTTTGCGAATAAGATCAATTTGCGAATAGGTTCAACTTCTGTGAATACAGGTCTTGAATCTACGTAAGCTGCCAATGATTTTTCGCCGTTTTTATAAGCGATTTCGCCTAAACGGTCTGTAATATCAGCGTTTTCTGCGTGTACAGATAAGATTTTACCTGTTTTCGCAATTTGTTTCATACCTTCATAAAGTGAATAGTCATCTACGTTTTCGAAGTCGCCATCGATTGAACGGTCACCACAAGTAGCTAAGAACGCTTTGTAAGCCACAACGCCTTCTTCGTCTAATTCTTGGATACCACCATCTAAGTTATAAGGCACTAAACCGCCATAACTTGCAACGTCAGCTGATAATTTACCTTTACCTGCATCAAATTTTTCTTGGATTGATGCTCTATCAGTTGTTGCTGGTACTTGGTTTAAAGGCATTTCAACGATTGTAGTAACGCCGCCTTTTGCAGCACCTTTCAATCCTGTTTCGTAGCCTTCCCACTCGTCACGGTAGCCGCCGCCTGGTTCTGTAATATGCACGTGTGCATCTACCATACCTGGCGCAACGACTTGTCCTTTTGCATCGATAACTTTTTCTGCGTCACCTAAGTCATGACCAATTGCTGCGATTTTTCCGTCTTTAACAGCTACTTCTACTTCTTGTTCGCCTTCGTTTAAAATGACACGACCATTTTTAATCAATAAATCATATTTCATTAGCTTTCTCTCCTTTATCCTTTCTAAATTTCTTTTCTAACACGTATAAAATGATGTAAGAAATGCCTGCGATGAAAAATCCGATAAACCATGAGAAGTCAGAAATGACTTGGAATTTCGGAATGAAACCTAATAGTGAAACAACAACACCAAGAATTGTAGCCACATAAGCAGAGAAGTTAAATCTTAATCCGCCATGATTTGGATTATTTGTATCAAAATACAATCTCTCGATGTCGACTTTACATCTGTTGATTAAGTAGAAATGTACGATTAATACACCTGCAACCGGCCCTAAAATTGCGCCGATCATATTTAAGAAAACGAAAATACTATCTTCATTTTCCATTAATTTCCAAGGCATAATCAGAACACTCACAACAGAAGCTAAAATTACACCACGACGATAGTTAATCAACTTCGGCATCAATACACTTAATTGATATGCTGCTGGAATGATATTACTTGTCGCGTTCGTTGAAATTGTAGTCATCAATAATACACCTGTGGCGATTAAAATCGTCCAGATATTATCCCAATTATTGATAATTGTTAAGATATTCCATTCTTGGTGACCTAAGAAGATAGAACCACCGATAATGATGAACACACTACTGAATGCGAATAATAAGTGTGCAACAACAATACCTGAAACTTGTCCTACAATTTGTGCACGTGTTGAAACTGCTTTTTGTGTAAAGTCAGAAACACTTGCTCCAGGTCCAGCCCAAACACCCATCATTGAGTTGAAAATTAGGATGAATGATAAAATAGCTGGATAAATAATACCACTTGATTTTGTTGTGATTTCATAATGCATGATGTTGTCCCAGCCGCCGGCAACCATGAAGCCCCAGATTGCCATACCGCCGAATACAATGTAAATTAACGGGTTTAAAACTGCAGTGAATTTATTTAGTGTCTCACCGCCGCCGATACCAATCGCAAAGTTAATAGCCCAGAATACTAAAAATGCGATTAAACCAGGTATCGTGATGCCTAAAATTGTCGTTCCATTACCAAAATGCTCGAACCCCGGGAAGATCTTAATAAGCAAAATGAGTAATGCCTGTGAGCCTGCGAAGGTTTGTAATCCGAACCAACCAATACCCGCAATTACACCACGTAACACACCAGGAAGTTTTGCCCCGATGTCACCATACGTTTGACGTAACTGCATGGCAAATGGAATGCCGTATTTAGAACCAGCATAACCGTTAACCGCAAGTAATGTCGCAATAATAAATGAACTGAAGATTAATGCGAAAATTACTTGTAACGGCGAAAGCCCTAGTAGCAAAAATCCGCCTTCGGCAGTATAGTTAGGAATGTTATGGACAGCACCCATCCAAAGGGTGAAGAAGTTGAATGTTGATATATTTCTTTGGCTGTCTGTTTTAGGCATAACATCCTTGTTATAGCCTCTGCGTTCGAAGAAAGCCGCATCATGAATGCCGCTTTGCGCTTGCCCCTGTTTCGTCATTTCTATATCTCCTTTGAGTTGGAATAAATATGACTATACGTATAATCTTTACTTAAAATTTTACAGTTACTGGAAGCGTTTTTCTTTGTGCAGTTTGACAGTAATTTTTTATAAAATTATCGATTTCGAACAAATTATGTCATTTCATGTTAAAATTTATTTCAGAAACAAAGTTATAAGGAAGGTGATTAAATGCCGACGTTGCAGAATATACTCGCTGCACCCAGTTTTGCTGGATTAAAACTCATTAATAATCAAGGAGATTTACATAGGGAAGTTCGCCACTTAGACATCACAGAAAATATTGATATTAAAGACTACACTGCTAAAGAGTCATTTATACTCACGACGGGGCTATTATTTAGGGATAATCAAGCAGGCTTGAAACAAATGATTAAAGAATTAAATGATATTGATACCGCGGGGTTAGGTATTAAAACGTCTCGTTATTTAAAACATATCAATCAAGAAGTGATTGATTACGCAAACGAATTAGAATTTCCATTGATAGAAATCTCTGAAGAGTGGAATTTAGGGGAAATCACAAGACAAATTTCAACTTATATTTCAGATGAACAAACAGCTAAATTAAACTACGCTTTGAATATTCAAGAAGAACTGAACGATATGCTGATTAAAGGTTTCGGTGTCGAAACAATGATAGAAAGAATGAGCCGTATTTTAGGCGTACCCGTTCTGTTATTCAACCCATTCTATATGGTTGATTCTCAAAGCTGGCATTACCAACAGAATAATTTGTTGAAACAACAACATATCCGTTACTTTTTAGAATACTTACGTTCAGAAAACGCTAATACAATTACTCGCAATCAAACGAAGTTCACTAATGACGTGGCGATTTTCAAAGTACAAGCCTATGCTTATTTCCCATATTATTTAATGGTGTCAGATATCAATAAGCTGTCTTATCCTTTCAGTTTATTAACGATTGAACAAATTGTCTCAACATTGAGCTTTGCGATATATAAAAATAAAAAGATTGAAGAAGCTGAACACTCAGATATCAATCGTTTCTTTGAATCCCTGATTACGAATCGTTCTGATCAATCTTTATCTGTTCATAATCATCCGATTTTATTTGAACAATACGGTATTTACCCTTCCGATTATTATCAAGTCATTATCTGTGCCATTGACCCGATGGATAATTTAGAAAACAGTCAATACGTTGAAGAGCGTTATCAATTCGTTTACACATGGCTCATACACAAACTCACAGATTTAGATTCACGTATCAGTGTTTACAGTATGCCAAGTAATCGCAGATTTGCGATTTTACTACAATCTAAACATGAGTATTATTTAAATTACTTAAAACATATTCAACAAGAATACCATGAGTTCTTCGACAGCAGTATTTCATTCGGGATTGGTAATAGAGTCACAGAATTCTCTCAATTATCGACGTCCTTTATGGAAGCGAACGAAGCTTATGAAAGCGGCTTAGATAAAGCACGTAAAGCATTCATGAACTTCTATCAATCAAAGAGTATGAAAGAACTCTTACAGCTGTTACCACCAAGTAAATTGAAACCTTTCATTCAACATACTTTAGGTGACCTAGCCTATCCTAAAACGAAAAAGGATGAAGAGTTAAAAGATACGCTTAAAATGTACATGGATTATCAATGTGATATTACCAAAACTGCGAAGAAAATGTTCATTCACCGTAACACTGTAAAATATCGAATTAAAAATTGTGAAGAAATATTGGGTTGCACGGTTGAAGATCCGTTCAACTCATTAAATATCCGTCTCGCATTATATGCATCAGAAGAAATACTCTTCGATCAATAATAACGTTATAACTATCTATCAATCATTAATCAAACAGGGGGAGCTCCATGAATTTAGATACTGTCATGTCTCATTTAGACACTTTTAATAACTATGGTTTTAATACAGAAACAGGCGGCACAAACCGCATTGCCTTTCGTCACGCCGAACGCTTAGCCGCATTGAAATTCTCAATGTTGTGCCAAGAAGCAGGATTAGATGTCCGCTTCGACTACTTCGGCAACGTCATCGCAAGAAGAGAAGGTAAGCAACCTAACTTACCGCCCGTTATGATCGGATCACATATCGATACCGTAAAAGATGGCGGACGTTACGACGGCTTACTAGGTGTTGTAGCTGCATTACAACTTATGCTGCATTTAAACGAACACCAAATTGAAACAGATCATCCGATTGAAATCGTCGCATTTACAGCAGAAGAATCTGCACGTTTCAACACTGCGACACTCGGCAGTAAATACATTACAGGCAACTTGTCTCAAGACGATATGAAAGAAATTAAAGATAATGAAGGCAAAACGCTATTCCAATTGGTCGACACTTTAAAACAAAGCTTACCTTCAGAACAAGATTTCTATCATCAAGGAGATTTAAAGGCCTTCTTAGAACTGCATATTGAACAAGGACCTATCTTACAAAACAAACACAAAGACATTGGGATTGTGACTCATATCGCAGCACCTCACCGTTTTAAAGTTAAATTAACAGGTGAAACAAGTCATTCCGGATCAACACCTATGCCGATGCGTTATGACGCTTTAACTGCCGCATCAGAAATCATCTTACAAGTTGAAGCCATCGCACAACATTACCATAAAGCAGGGGTCGTTGCGACAGTCGGTCATTTAGATGCCTTCCCTAATATCATGAATGCTATCCCTGGCGATGTAACATTATTGATTGATATTCGAGGTAAAGAATTAGAATCACGTGAACAAGTTGCGACTGAGGTACAACAAGCCATTTCAGAGATTACAAAACGTCGTAATATACAAGCTGAGGTTAAAGACTTAGGACAAGATATGCCTGTGGGTCTGAATGCAGAAATTGCCCAAATTACTAAACAAGTGTGCGAACAACATGACTACAGTTACCGTTTCATGTTCAGCGGTGCCGGTCATGATTCCATGAACATGGCATTAATCTGCCCTACCAGCATGTTGTTCATTCCATGTAAAGACGGTATCAGCCACTCACCTAAAGAGTCTGTTGAACCAGAAGAAATTGAAAAAGGTATTCAAACACTTATCGATACAGTGATTGAAGTGGCAAAAGCAGACGTCAAACTACAATAAAAACACCAAACTGAATATTAAACAGTTAAAACAAACCCGAGAGAAAAATTCATGTTTCCTCTCGGGTTTTATGTATAATAAAATAATAAATAGTAAACAACCTTCTATCTCCAGCAGAAGTCAGTCATAATTACATAACTATAAGAGGAGCACACAACATCTATGAATATTGGAAAACAACTCGTCCGCTTAAGTCAATTACACGGTTATAGTTACAAAGCTTTAGCTAAACACTTAAATATAAGTGAATATCAATTAAGACAATGCGAGAATAAGCATGCACCTTTTGATTTCAATCTCACTTTAACTTTAAGTCAATTTTTCAAAGTAAGAACCAGTTATCTAACAGCCGAACATACAGTCTTTTCTAGAACCAATACAGTACAACGTGGCCATGTTTCTATAAGCAACTATGACTTTCATACACACACCCAACAATTTTACCAATCCATATATCTAGCGAACTTTGTAGAATTCCAATCAAGATTCGTCAAATCACCTTTTATACAGATTTTAAACGTCACGGCTGAAATAGAACAACTTTATGGTCAAGCTAATAGCCAAATTAATTTTATTAAAAACGCTGCTGAAAAAGCACGCGCAATACTTATAAAAGAACCGTCGAACCTAAGGTTGCTATTCATGTTAGAAAAAGCAGGTTTATGTATATGCGAGTCAAATATCAATAACGAAGCGAAACCTTTCAGTTTTTGGTCTGAAAAAGGTATGCCTTATATTGTTCTAAACCACAACAATGATTTTGCGGTAAAAAGCGTGTTTGATGTTGCGCATGAATTAGGTCATTTACTGTTACATAAGCATATTCAATTTGATTTACTCACTTATGAAGAATTTCAAGATATAGAACGTGAAGCAAATATCTTCGCCGCTTCATTCCTATTGCCTGAACAAGCATTTAAGGAAGATCTAAAGAAGGTGTCTAACTTGTCTAATCCAGATGATTACACACCATTAAAACAGAAGTGGTATGTATCTATCAAAGCCATGGGTCAGCGTGCTTATGAGTTAGGATTACTCACATTTGAAGAATATATTGCTTTTTGTCATGCGATCCATGAAAAGCAATATGAAGCGGTTGAACCTTTAGATGATATACTGGTACGCAGACATCCAATTAAAATAACCGCTCATTTAGAATACATGTTTGTAAGAAAACTCATTACACCGCAAAAATTGTTAGACATCTTAAAAGTAGAACCTGAATTTTTAACACAGTTAGCCAATATCAATCAAAGCTTATTTGATAAATTCACTAAAAAAGAACCTAAAGAAATTTTAAAATACGATTTTATAGACACTTCTGATAACCGTTAAAAACCATTGAATATTTTCCATACAAAATGGGGTCGGGACATAAATGTTCTGACTCCTAATAA
>NZ_KV837141.1:0-200 GCF_001838465.1 Staphylococcus sp. HMSC061G12 | reverse complement strand
AGAACAAGAAGTGAAAGACAAAGTCACAGTACCAAACTTCCCGGCGGATAAAGGTACACCAGTAGTAACAGTGGATGATCCAACGAAATTGCCTGATGGAAATACTCACGGAGTATTCGATGTCCCAGTGACAGTCACTTATCCAGATAAAACAACGGATACAGTAAATGTCAAAGTTACTGTTGGACCAAAAGATTCAG
>NZ_KV837140.1:2462-3453 GCF_001838465.1 Staphylococcus sp. HMSC061G12 | reverse complement strand
GCTGGGAAGTTAGGTACTGTCACTTTATCTTTGATCTCTTGTTCAGTTGTGCCTTGGCCGAACGGTTTTTCAATTGGTTTGACTGTTGGTTCATAAGTGTCTGAATCTTTTGGACCGACTGTAACTTTCACATTCACTGTATCTGTTGTTTTATCCGGATAAGTGACTGTGACTGGCACTTCAAACTCGCCGCTAGTTTGACCGTCAGGAATTTTTGTTTCATCTACTGTCACTGTGAATGGTTGGCCGTTTTCTGGATATCCTGGGACAGTCACTTTTTCTTTTACTTCATCAAGTGTTGTTGTTTCACCATAATGTTTAGTTACCTCTCCTGCTTTAGGATCGTATTTTACATTTTCTGGTTGGTCTCCTACAGTCACTTTAACTACCACGTGGTCTTTTGTACCGTCTGGATAAGTAACTGTTACTGGAACATCAAATACGCCATGAGTGTTTCCATCAGGCAATTTCGTTGGATCATCTACTGTTACTACCGGTGTTCCTTTATCTGCTGGGAAGTTTGGTACTGTCACTTTATCTTTCACTTCTTGTTCTGTTGTGCCTTGACCGTATGGTTTTGTGATATTTTCAAATTTCGGTTCATACGTATCTGAATCTTTTGGTCCAACAGTAACTTTGACATTCACTGTATCTGTTGTTTTATCTGGATATGTCACTGTGACTGGAACTTCGAACTTACCGCTTGTTTTACCGTCAGGTACTTTTGTTGTATCTACAGTAATAATTGGTTGGTCACCCTCTTGAGGGAAACCTGGAACACTTACTTTGCCTTTGACTTCTTCTTCAGTAGTTGCGCTACCGTATGGTTTTGTGATTTCTCCCGCAGTCGGTTCGTATATATCTTTTTGTGGTTGATCTCCTACAGTAACTTTAACTGTTACTTTGTCTGTTGTTTTGTCTGGGTATGTCACTGTGACCGGAACATCAAATACGCCATGAGTATTTCCATCAGGCAATTTCGTTGGATCAT
>NZ_KV837140.1:1363-2362 GCF_001838465.1 Staphylococcus sp. HMSC061G12 | reverse complement strand
TTCCATCAGGCAATTTCGTTGGATCATCCACTGTCACTACTGGTGTACCTTTATCTACTGGGAAGTTAGGTACTGTCACTTTATCTTTCACTTCTTGTTCTGTTGTGCCTTGACCAAATGGTTTTGTGATATTTTCAAATTTCGGTTCATAAGTATCAGCGTCTTTCGGACCTACTGTTACTTTAACTTTCACAACATCAGTTGTTTTATCCGGATAAGTGATTGTTACTGGAACTTCGAATTCTCCACTTATGTTACCGTCAGGTACTTTAGTTGTGTCAACCGTTATTACTGGTTGGTCTCCTTCTTTAGGGAAATCTGGAATGCTTACTTTGCCTTTGACTTCATCCGCTGTAGTTGGAGTTCCGTATGGTTTTGTGATTTCTCCTGCAGTCGGTTCATATTTATCATTTTGCGGCTGCGGAGTCACTGTAACTTTGACTGTTACGCGATCTTTTGTGCCGTCTGGATATGTGACTGTCACTGGAACTTCGAATTCACCCGGTGTTTGACCGTTTGGAACCTTAGTTGGATCATCCACTGTTACTACTGGTGTACCTTTATCCACCGGGAAGTTTGGTACTATAACTTTATCTTTCACTTCTTGTTCTGTTGTGCCTTGACCAAATGGTTTTGTGATTGGTTGAACTGTTGGTTCATAAGTGTCTGAATCTTTTGGTCCAACAGTAACTTTGACATTTACTGTATCCGTTGTTTTATCTGGATAAGTGACTGTCACTGGGACTTCGAACTCACCTGGAGTTTGACCGTCAGGTATTTTAGTTGTGTCAACCGTTATTACTGGTTGGTTTCCTTCTTTAGGGAAATCCGGAACGCTTACTTTACCTTTTACTTCGTCTTCAGTAGTTGGAGTTCCGTATGGTTTTGTGATTTCTCCTGTTGTCGGTTCATATATATCTTTTTGCGGTTGATCCCCTACGGTCACTTTAACTGTTACTTTGTCTGTTGTTTTATCTGGATAAGTGACTGTCACTGGGA
>NZ_KV837140.1:0-1263 GCF_001838465.1 Staphylococcus sp. HMSC061G12 | reverse complement strand
TTGTGCCTTGACCAAATGGTTTTGTGATTGGTTGTGTTGTTGGTTCATACGTATCTGAATCTTTCGGTTCAGTTGTAACTTTTACATTGACAATATCTGTTGTTTTATCTGGATATGTCACTGTGACTGGAACTTCTACTTCTCCTGGCGTTTGACCATCTGGAATTTTTGTTTCATCTACTGTCACTGTATATGGTTGACCATTTTCTGGGTAACCTGGAACAGTCACTTTTGATTTCACTTCATCTGGTGTTGCTTTTTCACCAAAGTGTTTAACGATTTCTCCTGCTTTAGGATCATATTTCACATTATCCGGTTGTTCGCCGACTGTAACTTTCACTGTGACTTTATCAGTTGTTTTATCTGGGTAAGTGACTGTTACAGGAACATCAAATACGCCAGGTGTTTGACCATTTGGTACTTTTGTTTCGTCATCGATAGTAATAACTGGTTGAGTACCTTCTTTAGGGAAGTTTGGAATTGTAACATGTCCTTTAACTTCATCCGCTGTAGTCGGTGTACCAAAAGGTTTTACTATTGGTTGTGTTGTAGGTTCATACGTAACTGAATCTTTTGGTCCAACTGTTACTTTAACTTTCACAACGTCTGTTGTTTTGTCTGGATATGTGACTGTAACTGGAACTTCAAATTCACCACTTGTTTGACCATCAGGCACTTTACTTGTGTCCACAGTAATAACTGGTTGATCGCCTTCTTTAGGGAAGTCCGGAACACTTACTTTTCCTTTTATTTCTTCTTCAGTTGTAGGTGTACCGTATGGTTTTTTAATCTCTCCTGTAGTCGGTTCATACATATCTGAATCTTTTGGTCCTGTTGTCACTTTCACGTTAACAATATCTGTTGTTTTATCCGGATAAGTTACTGTGGCTGGAACTTCTACTTCTCCCGGTGTTTGACCGTCTGGAATTTTTGTTTCATCTACTGTCACTGTATATGGTTGACTGTTTTCTGGATATCCTGGAACAGTCACTTTTGATTTCACTTCATCCGGTGTAGCTTTTTCACCAAAGTGTTTAGTGATTTCTCCTGCTTTAGGATCATATTTCACATTATCCGGTTGTTCACCGACTGTTACTTTCACTGTGACTTTGTCTGTTGTTTTGTCTGGGTAAGTGACGGTTACAGGTACATCAAATACGCCAGATGTTTGACCGTTCGGAATCTTAGTTGGATCATCCACTGTTACCACCGGCGTACCTTTATCCGTTGGGAAGTCTGGTACTGTGACTTTGTCTTTAACCT
>NZ_KV837139.1:0-458 GCF_001838465.1 Staphylococcus sp. HMSC061G12 | reverse complement strand
CCAAGTAACTGTTCCTGATTACCCAACAACAGGTAATCAACCAAAAGTTACTGTAGATAACCCAGCATTAATCCCTGACGGCAAAGTTCCAGGTGAATATGAAGTACCAGTAACGGTGACATATCCAGACGGTACAAAAGATCATGTATCTGTGAAAGTAGTCGTTGGTCCGAAAGATTCAGATGTCTTTGAACCAGTAGCTGGAAAAGTTGAAAAACCATATGGTACACCAACTACAATTGAAGATGTTGTTTCTAAAGTAACCGTACCAGGCTATTCTAAAGTGGATGATCCTTATAAAGTTATCGTAGATAACCCATCTGTATTACCTAATGGAAACACACCAGGTGTATATGATGTTCCAGTTACAGTGATATACCCAGATGGTTCGACAGACCATGTAACAGTTAAAGTTGTTGTAACACCACAACCAGAAAATGATAAATATGGACCAGTAT
>NZ_KV837138.1:0-544 GCF_001838465.1 Staphylococcus sp. HMSC061G12 | reverse complement strand
GAGGTAACTAAACATTATGGTGAAACAACAACACCTGATGAAGTAAAAGGAAAAGTTACTGTTCCAGAATATCCAGAAAACGGCCAACCATTCACAGTGACAGTAGATGAAACAAAAATTCCTGACGGTAAAACAAGCGGCGAGTTCGAAGTGCCAGTGACAGTCACATACCCAGACGGCACAAAAGATCACGTAACAGTCCAAGTTACAGTGACTCCGCAACCGCAAAACGATAAATATGAACCGACTGCGGGAGAAATCACAAAACCATATGGCACAGCAACTACTGAAGATGAAGTCAAAGGTAAAGTAAGTGTTCCGGATTTCCCTAAAGAGGGCGACCAACCAGTTATTACTGTAGATCCAACAAAAGTACCTGACGGTAAAACAAGCGGTGAGTTTGAAGTGCCAGTCACAGTCACTTATCCAGATGGTACAAAAGACCATGTAGTAGTTAAAGTTACTGTAGGCGATCAACCAGATAATGTGAAATACGATCCTAAAGCAGGAGAGGTAACTAAACATTATGGTGAAACAACAACAC
>NZ_KV837137.1:0-7359 GCF_001838465.1 Staphylococcus sp. HMSC061G12 | reverse complement strand
TCAATCACTGTATTACCGTTTGGATCTTGGCTTGAACCTTTGACTGTAACCGAAGTGCCATCTTTACCTTTTGGTACTGTAATTGAATTACCATCGCTGAATGTCACTACTGTGTTACCATTCGGATCGATTGTTTGACCTGTCACTGTGATTGATTTACCGTCTTTTCCGTCACGGCCATCTTTACCATCGCGACCGTCTTTGCCTTTCGCAATTGTAGCTGTTGAACCATCACTGAATTCTACAACGGTATTACCATCTGCATCTGGATGTGAATCTTTGACTGTAACTGAAGTTCCGTCTTTGCCTTTCGGTACTGTGATTGTGTTGCCGTCACTGAATGTTACTTTTGTATTGCCGTCAGGGTCGATTGTTTGACCTGTTACTGTAACTGATTTTCCGTCTGCACCGTCTTTACCAGGTAAACCTTGGTCACCTTTATCTCCTTTTGAGATTGTAACTGAAGTACCATCGCTAAATTCTACAACTGTATTTCCATTAGGATCTTTCGTTGTTGAAGTAATAGAGATTGATTTACCATCTTGGCCTTTTGGAACGACAATTTCATGTCCATCGCTGAAGACTACTTTCGTATTACCATCTGGTTGAACTGTAGAAGAAGTAATTGTGATAGATTGTCCATCTTCACCTTTATCTCCTTTAGCACCTTTAGGTATTACAACTTCGTGTCCATCGCTGAATGTCACTTTAACATCGCCATTAGGTAAGTTTTCAGTATTTGTGATAGTAATTGATTTACCATCTACGCCATCTTTACCTTTCGGCACAGTAACTTTCGAACCATCACTGAAGTCAATCACTGTGTTGCCATCAGCATCTGGTTCAGCTTTAGTAATTGTGACAGATTTACCGTCTAATCCTTTAGGAATGTTGATTTCACGACCATCTGAGAACGTTACTTTAGTTGAGCCGTCAGGTTGTACTTCTGTGCCTGTAATAGTCACTGATGTACCGTCTGCACCTTTGTCGCCTTTATCTCCTTTAGGGATTGTGACGCTGCTGCCATCACTGAAGTTAACTACAGTGTTGCCATCTGGATCTTTCGTTGTTTTAACTACAGTAACTGATGCGCCTGCATCTCCTTTAGCGCCTTTAGGAATGATGATTTCATGTCCATCACTGAATGTAACTTTGATATCACCGCTTGGTAATGCTTCGTTACCAGTAATAGTAACTGACTTACCGTCTACGCCATCTTTCGCTTTAGGAATTGTCACTTTAGAGCCATCTGAGAACGTTACTTCTGTATTACCATCTTTATCTGGCGCAACATTTTGAACTGTAATAGATTGACCATCTGCACCTTTATCGCCTTTAGAGATAACTGCTGTACCACCATCACTGAAGTGAATAACAGTGTTGCCGTCCGCATCTTTTTCAGTGCTTGTAACTGTTAATGGTGCTGCATCTTTACCATCTACACCGTCTTTACCTGGGTCACCTTTTTCTCCTTTAGGAATGACAATTTCTTTACCGTCAGAGAATGTAACTTTTGTATCACCATTTGGTTGCGGTTCTACTTTCGCAACTGTAACCGAATCGCCTTTATCACCTTTATCGCCTTTTGCGATTGTGATTTCATGTCCATCAGAGAATGTGACTTTCGTATTACCTTCTGGTGTTGTTTCTGTGCTTTGAACTGTAACTGATGTACCATCTTTACCGTCTTTGGCTTTTGGAAGTACAACTTTTGAACCGTCAGAGAAAGTCACTACTGTATTACCGTCAGCGTCAGGCGTTGTACTTTGAACAGTAATTGATTTACCGTCCGCACCATTTTGTCCTGCTTCACCTTGTGCACCAGTATCACCTTTGTCGCCTTTTTCTCCTTTAGGAATCACAACTTCTTTACCATCTGAGAACGTTACTTTTGTATCGCCGTTTGGTTGCGGTTCTACTTTCGCAACTGTAACTGATTGACCTGCTGCACCTGTTTCTCCAGTATCGCCTTTATCACCTTTTGTTCCTTTTGGAATAGTGATTGTGCTGCCATCAGAGAATGTCACAACTGTGTTGCCATCTGCATCAGGTTTTGAACTATCTACCGTTACAGATTGACCATCAGCACCTTTAGGAATTGTGATGACTTTACCGTCAGAGAATGTGACTTTTGTAGCGCCTTCTGGTGTTGTTTCAGTACTTGTAATTGTGATTGAAGTACCTGGGTCACCTTTATCTCCTTTTTCACCTTTAGGAATGATGACATCATGACCATCACTGAATGTAAGTTTTGTTGAACCATCTGGTTGAACAGCTGTTTCAGTGATTGTGATTGATTGACCATCTTTACCATTCACACCATCTTTGGCTTTTGGAATTGTCGCATGTGAACCATCGCTGAAGTCTAAGATTGTATTACCGTCAGGATCTTGAGATGTACCAGTGACTGTAAGTGGGGCTGCGTCTTTACCAGCTTCACCTTTGTCGCCTTTTTCACCTTTCGCAATCGTGATAGATGTACCATCAGAGAATGTCACTTTCGAATTACCTTCTGGTGTTGTTTCAGTAGCGGTAATTGTGATTGCTTTACCGTCTTTAGCTTTCGGAATGACAACTTTAGAACCATCTGAGAATGTGACTTCTGTATTGCCATCTTTATCTGGAGCAACGTTTTGAACTGTAATAGATTGACCATCTTTACCGTTTGCGCCGGTTGCGCCAGTATCACCTTTATCCCCTTTAGAGATGACAGCTTGTGAACCATCACTGAAGTGAACGACTGTATTACCAGCATCATCTTTTGTTGTTTCAGTGACTGTTAATGGTGCCGCATCTTTACCTGCGGCGCCTGTATCACCTTTGGCACCTTTAGGAATTGTTACTTCTTTGCCATCAGAAAAGACTACTTTTGTATCGCCGTTTTCTTGTGGTGTCACACTTGTGATTGTGATAGATGTACCATCTTTTCCGTCAACACCCGCTGCGCCAGTTTCACCTTTATCCCCTTTAGAAACAGTGGCAGTGCTACCGTCGCTGAAGCGAATCACGGTATTGCCATCCGCATCTTTTTCAGAACCTGTAACTGTAAGAGGTTTAGCATCTTGTCCAGCATCACCTTTGTCGCCTTTAGGGATTGTTACTTTTTTACCATCGCTGAAGACAACTTCAGAATCACCATTTGGTAATTTATTGATTTGATCAACAGTTACTGAAGTACCGTCTGCACCTTTTCACCAGCGTCACCTTTATCTCCTTTAGAGATTGTCGCAGTTCCGCCATCGCTGAAGTGGATGACTGTGTTGCCATCTTTATCTTTTTCAGTACTTTGAACAGTTAACGGTGCAGCATCTGCGCCTTTCTCACCTTGTGCACCAGTTTCACCTTTGTCCCCTTTAGCACCTTTTGGAATAGTCACTTTTGTGCCATCTGAGAATGTTACTTCGATATCGCCATTTTCTAAAGGTTTTGTGCCTTGAACTGTGATTGAGTCACCTGCATCACCTTTCGCGCCTTTAGGGATTGTAATCTTAGTTCCATCTGAGAATGTTACTTCATTATCACCATTATCAAGCACTTTACTTGAAGTAATTGTGATTGATTTACCATCTTTACCATCTACACCGGCTGCGCCAGTTTCACCTTTGTCGCCTTTGTTGATTGTAATAGAGTGACCATCTGAGAAGTTAACTTTCGTATTACCTTCAGGTGTAGTTTCTGTACCTGTGATAGTGATTGAAGCACCATCTTTACCAGCTTCACCTTGAGCACCTGTGTCGCCTTTCGCGCCTTTAGGAACCACAACTTGTGAACCATCACTGAATGTTACAACTGTATCACCATCCGCATTTGGTTCAGATGATTTTACTGTAATAGATGCGCCATCTTTACCTTTTGGCACTGTAATTGATTTACCATCACTAAATGTAACTTTTGTGCCATCTGGTGTTTGTTCAGAGCTTTGAACAGTCACTGAAGTACCGTCTGCACCTTTTTCACCTGCAGCACCTGTATCACCTTTATCCCCTTTAGGAATTTCAAGTGTTTTACCGTCTGAGAATGTCACTTGTTTATTACCATTTGGTAATGTTTCAGTTTTTGTGATTGTCACTGATGTACCATCTTTACCTTTTGGCACTGTGATAGATTGACCATCAGAGAAAGTCACTTTTGTATCTCCGTTTGCTTGTGGTTCGATACTTGCGATTGTGATAGACGTACCATCTTTACCAGCTGCACCAGTATCACCTTTATCTCCTTTAGAGACTGTTGCTGTTTGACCATCACTGAAGTGAATAACTGTGTTGCCCGCTTCATCTTTAGTAGTTTCTGTAACTGTGAGTGGTTTAGCGTCTGCGCCAGCTGCGCCTGTATCGCCTTTTTCACCTTTAGGAATTGTTAATTCTTTGCCATCTGAGAAGACTACTTTTGTATCGCCATTGGCTTGTGGTTCGATACTCTTAATTGAAACAGATTCACCTTTTTCACCTGTCGCACCTGTATCGCCTTTATCTCCTTTAGAGATAGTCGCTGTTGAGTTATCACTGAAGTGAACAACTGTATTGCCAGCCGCATCTTTAGTTTCACCAGTAACTGTTAATGGTGCTGCATCTTTACCATTCGCACCGGTTGCGCCTGTATCACCTTTGTCCCCTTTAGAGACTGTTGCTGTTTGGCCGTCGCTGAAGTGGATAACTGTGTTGCCTTCAGGATCTTTAGTTGTGCTAGTTACTGTAAGTGGTTCAGCGTCTTTACCAGCTGCACCTGTGTCACCTTTCGCACCTTTAGGAATTGTTAATTCTTTACCATCTGAGAAGATGACTTTTGTATCACCATTCGCTTGTGGTTCGATGCTCTTAATTGAAACAGATTCGCCTTTTTCACCAGTAGCACCAGTTGCGCCTGTCGCACCTGTATCGCCTTTCTCTCCTTTAGAGATGACTGCTTGTGAACCGTCACTGAAGTGAACGACTGTATTGCCAGCTGCATCTTTATCAGTTTTTGTGACTGTTAATGGCGCTGCATCTTTACCAGCTGCACCTGCATCACCTTTATCTCCTTTAGGGATAGTAACGTTGCTGCCATCACTAAAGTGTACAACAGTATTGCCGTCTTTATCTGGAGCAGAACTTTCTACAGTTACAGATTGACCATCTTTACCTTTTGGTATTGTGATAACATGTCCATCACTGAATGTAACTTTTGTATCTCCAGTTGGTGTTGTTTCAGTGTTTGTGATAGTAACTGAAGTACCATCTGCACCTTTTTCACCAGTGGCACCAGTTTCACCTTTGTCCCCTTTAGAAACAGTCGCTGTTTGACCATCACTGAAGTGGATGACTGTATTACCATCAGCATCTTTAGTTGTGCTAGTTACTGTAAGTGGTTTAGCGTCTGCGCCGGCTGCACCTGTGTCACCTTTCGCACCTTTTGGAATTGTTAATTCTTTACCATCTGAGAAGACTACTTTTGTATCACCGTTCGCTTGTGGTGTGATGCTTGTGATTGAAATTGAATCACCTTTTTCACCTTTCTCACCAGTAGCTCCGGTAGCACCTGTTTCACCAGTCGCACCTTGTGCACCCGTATCACCTTTGTCTCCTTTAGAAATAACAGCTTGTGAACCATCACTAAAGTGTACAACAGTATTTCCAGCTGCATCTTTATCAGTTTTTGTGACTGTTAATGGTGCCGCATCTTTACCAGCTACCCCTGCGTCACCTTTATCTCCTTTAGAAACAGTTGCTGTTTGACCGTCGCTGAAATGGATCACTGTATTACCTTCAGGGTCTTTTGTTGTTTCAGTAACTGTAAGAGGTTTAGCATCCGCACCTGCTGCGCCTGTATCACCCTTGTCACCTTTCGCACCCTTAGGAATTGTTAATTCTTTGCCGTCTGAGAAGACTACTTTTGTATCACCATTGGCTTGTGGTGTGATACTTGTGATTGAAATTGAATCACCTTTTTCGCCTTTAGCACCTGTTTCACCAGTTGCACCTTGTGCACCAGTATCACCTTTGTCCCCTTTAGAGATTGTTGCGTGAGAACCATCACTAAAGTTCACAATTGTATTGCCTTGCGCATCTTTAGTTTCACCAGTCACTGTTAACGGTGCAGCATCTTTACCTGCGGCACCTGTTGCGCCTGTGTCCCCTTTATCTCCTTTAGGAATTTCAAGTTTCTTACCGTCTGAGAATGTTACTTCTTTATTTCCATTAGGAAGTGTTTTAGTTTCAGTAATTGTAACTGAAGTACCATCTTGACCTTTAGGAATTTCGAATGATTTTCCATCAGTAAAGGTTACTTTTGTTGTACCGTCAGCTAATGTTTCGATTTTATCGATTCCAATAGATGTACCGTCTTTACCCGGGTCTCCTTTAGCACCTTGAGCTCCTGTTTCTCCACGGTCACCTTTATCTACAGTAATTGTAGAGCCATCACTAAAGTGAACTAATGTATTACCTTGACCATCTTTTTCAGATGAAGTTACTGTCAATGGTGCAGCATCTTTACCTGCGGCACCTGTTGCACCTGTATCACCCTTAGAAATTGTAGCGGTTTTACCATCGCTGAAATGCACGACTGTGTTGCCAGCTGCGTCTTTTGTTTCTTTAACAACTGTTAACGGCGCAGCATCTTCTCCTTTATCGCCTTTAGCACCTTTTGGTACTACGATAGATTTTCCATCGCTAAAGTTTACTTTGATATCGCCGTTCGCTTGTGGTTCTGTTGATGTGATTGTGATAGATTTTCCATCTTCACCTTTCGCACCTGTTGCTCCAGTTGCTCCTGTGGCACCCGTATCACCTTTGTCACCTTTAGAAATTGTGGCTTGTGAACCGTCACTGAAGTGTACTACTGTGTTGCCAGCTGCATCTTTTGTTTCACCAGTCACTGTTAATGGTGTGGCGTCTTTACCTGTGGCTCCTGTTGCGCCTGTTTCACCTTTCGCGCCTTGTGCACCCGTATCACCTTTATCCCCTTTAGAGATTGTTGCTGTTTTACCGTCGCTGAAATGTACGACTGTGTTGCCGGCCGCATCTTTTGTTTCTTTAACTACTGTTAACGGCGCTGCATCTTCTCCTTTATCGCCTTTTGCACCTTTTGGTACTACGATGGATTTACCGTCACTGAAGTTGACTTTGATATCGCCGTTCGCTTGCGGTTCTGTTGATGTGATTGTGATAGATTTGCCATCTTCACCTTTCGCACCTTGTGCTCCAGTTGCGCCTGTAGCACCTTTGTCACCCTTAGCTCCTTGGGCTCCAGTATCACCTTTGTCCCCTTTAGAAATCGTTACATGCGAACCATCACTAAAGTTAACGACAGTATTACCTTGACCATCTTTAGTTTCACCAGTCACTGTCAATGGTGCGGCGTCTTTACCTGCGGCTCCTGTTG
>NZ_KV837136.1:0-226 GCF_001838465.1 Staphylococcus sp. HMSC061G12 | reverse complement strand
TAGCTTTTGCTTCTAAAGCTTTTTGCGCATCAGTGATAGCTTTAGCCGCTTCTTTCAACTCTTCTGGAGTCTTAGTCGCGTCTGCTTTCGCTGCTTCACCCGCTGCAACTGCATCTTCTAATGGTTTCACTGTATTTGGTTTGAAGTCATCTTTATTAACAGCTTTTGCATCTTCAATTGCTTTATTTAATTCATCTAAAGCATCTTGATGTTCTTTCGCTGCGAT
>NZ_KV837135.1:0-53091 GCF_001838465.1 Staphylococcus sp. HMSC061G12 | reverse complement strand
TGTTACCAGCAGCGTCTTTTGTTTCATTGACAACAGTTAACGGCGCTGCATCTTCTCCTTTATCTCCCTTAGCACCTTTTGGTACTACGATGGATTTACCGTCACTGAAGTTGACTTTGATATCGCCGTTCGCTTGCGGTTCTGTTGATGTGATTGTGATAGATTTGCCATCTTCACCTTTCGCACCTTGTGCTCCAGTTGCACCTGTGGCACCCGTATCTCCTTTTGGCCCAGATGGAATTAGTGCTTCAAATCCATCACTAAACTTAACAATGGTTCCTTCAGGAGTTATTGTATAACTGTTTACTCTTAATGAATCACCTTTATCGCCTTTATCTCCCTTATCACCTTTTGGAAGAATAATAGATTTTCCATCGCTGAAAATGACTTCTTTAGTACCATCTGGTAATGTATTAATTTTGTCTATAGTTATACTAGTGCCTGGATCACCTTTTTCACCTTTTTCACCTTTTGGAATAGTTACTACTCTTCCATCACTAAAAGTAATAACTGTATCCCCGTTTGGATTTTGCACTGCCGTCCTAATATATACAGATTTTCCATCTTGACCATTTCTACCATCTAAACCATCTCTACCGTCTAATCCATCTAATCCTGGTTGACCCTGAAGACCTTTATCACCTTTGGCTCCTTTGTCCCCCTTGTCACCTTTGTCGCCTTTCTCACCTTTCGCACCATCTGGAACAAAGAATTCACCAAGTTTTTCACCAGTTGCTTTATTAGTAATTGTTACTAAAGTACCTGGTTGACCATTTTGTTCTGTTTTCAAGCTAGAATAAGCAAGTTCTGGTGTACGTCCATCTCTAGGAACGATGGTTTTCCCTGGTAAACTTGTTTTACCGTTTAATGTAGCAGTCGCTGAAATAACTTCTCCCTCTTTTAACGGTACATTTAATGTTTGTGTAAACTTACCGTTGCCATCAGCAGTTGTTTGATATTGAGTCAAACCAACTGTAATAGTTACATTAGCATTTGGTGTAGTTTCACCTGTTACTTGATTTGTACCTGACAATTTAGGATCTAAAATTGGTGGTAAAACCGTTGCATTTTGATTTGCATTCGGATCGAAAACCCCTAATCCTACAATTTCATCTACGGGTAGGCTTGCAATTCGAGTACCTGTGATATTAGTACCTAATTCAATATTTTTATACATCCAAGTTGTTTGAGTCTGCTCTTCTACACCTTTAATCCCTCTTTTAAGTGTAACTTTCTCTCCAAGCGGCACATCTTTAGTTAATACATATGTCGTACCGTAAGGTATAGAGGTCTCAATTGTTTGAACTTTTTGTTTGATGTTAAAGTCGATATTACCATCTAAAACAACTTCCATATTTTTATTAAAATAGTTTTGTGTTGAATATGGGTTTGGTGTTGAGTTGTAACTGCCCCCACTTGGATACATCATAAGATAACCGTTAATACTTAAGTCGCCGTTCCAGTTTTTTACTGGCAAACTAAATTTAATTTGGCCATATCCATTTTTTGCAAATACGTCACTATTAATCGATGGTCTGCCTTCTAAAGCGTAACCCGCTGGATAACCAGGTTTAATTGTCCCAAATTTTATTTCGGCTTTATTATTTAATGGTACCGTAGTGCCTACTACTGCCCACGTACCTATGATAGGTGCTTGATTTGCTGGTAATTGGAAACCTTCTCCAAAAGTAAAACCACCTAAATCAAATGTATGATATGGTCCAGTACCGACTGAATCTGTGAAGTATTTAACCTCAAAGTTCATTAAATTGTTTGCTCTATCTGGTTTAGCAATGAATTCATAGTGTGCATCTTTTTGACCAATATAAGTTTTACCGTAACCTGTAATGATGATTCCTCTATTTGGATCAATTGAAGCACTGGCTTTCAATGCACCAATTGCTTCAGGTGTTGAAGCATTTTTTGGAATATCTAAGTTTGATGTCGTATCTGGATCATTCACTGTGTCATCTGTAGAATCAAGTGCTGCACGTACTGCATACACTGTATATTTAGATGTTTGTTCATTGGCATACTCAATGCCTGCACGTAGGATATCTTGGAATAAATCTTCTGCTGATACTGCATTATAATCAACATTTAACTTACTTAAGATGCCTTCTACATCTTGTGCCTTATATGTTTCAGATAATAGATTACGGACTAATCCTTCTTTATCTGATGAGTGTAAATATTGTTCTACAAATTCAACAGGTGCTTTTGCGCCATCGTTTAAGCTTGAGTAATCTACTGTACTTTCAGGAACAGTGTTTACTTGTGCTGTTTCTGTAGTTTTTACTTCATTAGATGGTGCTGTTTCTTTTGTCGTTGTGTCAGCTTTAGGCGTCGATTCAGTTTGTGAAGTTGCCTCAGCTTTTTCTACTTTTTCTACTTGAACACTTTCTTTATTTGTAGGTGCTACTTGTGCTGTATTATCTGAAGGTTTTGCTTCTGATGTTGCAGCTGCTTGATTTGATTCGTTTGCTGGCTGTGCTGTTGAAACTTCTGGTGTTGTTTGTTGCGTTTGAGTTTCTTGGTTTACAACAGGTGCCTCAGCTGGAGCTGCTTGATCTGCTCCGTGTTCGGCAGGTTCCTCTGCTTGTTGTGCATCAGTTTCTGCTGCTTCTGCGTCACGGCTTGCGCCGAACAATAAAGTAGTTCCAAGTAAAATAGAAGCTGTACCGACTGTAAACTTACGAATTGAATATTTATTATGAATATTCGGTAAGAAGTCTAAACGCTTGTTGCCTGATTTTTTCATGATGTCCTCCGTTTAGTACTTTTGTACATAAAATAATAATGTTTCAAAATGTTTGTTTTTCTCTCACATTCGACTCATTATAGCAAAGTTTTGTACCATTTAGTATAGCAAAACTTAATTTTTAGTGAATTTGTTCGTGTTTGCACATCTAATTTCACTCAAATTTCTAATTAATCCATTTCCAGCCTCAATTTTTGACAATATTTTGTATCACAAATTAATATGTTCTTAAAATTTCTCTTTAATTCGTGTATACTATCTCGAAATAATCTATATGACTTTTCTACGCACATCTCATAGTTATTAATTTTATGTATAAGAAATATTCATCATCAGTTTCTTAAATTAGCTTAAAAAGAACTGAATCTTCCATTAAAAGAAAGTCCAGTTCTTTAATTTTATTGATGATCTTTTTTGTCTTGATTATCTTCTTTCTCTTGCTTATCTTCATTTTCTTTTTCTTTAGCTTTTTCACTTTTATCCGGTGAATAGTTCACACCTTGAGTATATTCATTTGAAGCATCCCAAAGTAAGAATTCATTGATACCGTGGTCACGTAATGCTTGAATTTGATCAGACACCGCTTCTGCATCATAACTCTTATAATTCCCTGCACCTAAATAACTCGCAGTAAAATCTTGCAGCCAAGGACGTGTTTTCGGTTTATGGTCTGCTTTCTTCAATACATCTGATTCTTTCTCTAAGTACTTGTCTACTGTGTTATAAGGTTCTAAGTCAGGATGCTCAATCCCAAAGTCACCAGGGCTCCAATGTGATGGATATATCATAGAAGAAATCACATCTACATTCTCCGCAATTTTAGGGAAACTTTGACCAATACCCGGTGCTTCTTCTACTGTCGCAGAGTAACCAAAGACGTCTGCAGAAATTTGCGCATCTAAAGGATGAATTTCTTTACGCGCTGATTTTAGGAACTGCGTAATACTATCAACACGTTGTTGTGTATTATCCATATCATCGCCTTTATATTTACCATTAGAATATACTAAATCTTTGTCCATATTTTCAAAGCCTTCTGGGAAGCGTACATAGTCGAATTGTACTTCTCTAAATCCAGCCTTTGCTGCTGCTTTTGCGACATCAATATTATAATCTCTGACTTCTTTTTTGAATGGATTTAAGAATTTATCACCGCCATCACTTTCCCAAACTTCGCCATTCTTCTCTTTAAATGACCAATCTGGATGTGCTTCTGCTGCACGTGCATCTTTAAACGTTACAACTCTGGCAATCGGATAGACATTATTCTTCTCTAACGTCTTCATTAATTTTTTAAGATTGACCATTTCCGTTGTATTCTTTTGAATCAGTTTATTATCTGAATTCAAGTCCATGGTAATATTACCTGTATCGTCTTTAACATCAATCACCATAGCGTTCAAATCTGTATCGTTAATCATTTTGATTAATTCATCAAAACGTTCACCTTGAAGGGTCCCAGGTGTCACATAAATTCCTTTAACCCCTTCTTTAGGGTATTTAATTTTATTTTTATTATCGTTATGCTTCTCTGATTGTTGATGTTCTGCGGACTTGTTGTCATTCTTTGAAGTTGAATCATTATTACCGCATGCTGTAAGGATCAAAGTACTCGCTGCAGCTATAGTCAGCACGCGTTTCATCAATTTTATCGTCATCCCTTCATCATAAATCAACAGTTATAATTATTTTATACATTTTATGAATAAAAATAATAAACTATCATCACTATTCTAGCTTAACGAAATCGTTGATAGTTGGCAATGAAATTCCTGTTTCTATTTAAAATCTAGTAAAAATTGATTTCATCACGCATTTATTGACGAAACAAAACACCTTTAACTCACTTGTTTATATGGGTATAGAAGAATAATACGTTATTTAGGAGAATGAGAATGCGACTAAAATTGACTACACTCACACATTTCTATTATCAATTACCAGAATATAATCTGACAGAAGTCGATGACAGTTGGTATCGTCAAACCTTACACCTTCACCTTTATTACCAGCCACCCTATGCATTTGAAACACTACTTCAATTCTTAGATCGACGGGCAATTCCAGGTGTGGAGTCTGTATGTGATGATACGTATTACCGTACAGCACTACTTCGATCTGCATCAGATACATTTAAAGGTTGGATTGCGGTTACACAAGATGATAAACAAAATGCTTTAGCACTCACCTTCAGTGCGAGCCTCTATCCTGTGTTATCTCAAATCATTACACGCATACGTCACCTCTTTGACATAGATTACCCACCTGAAGCATCAAGAGAAGTATTGAAGGCTTCATGGATGGATTCAAGTACCAGAATGCCAGGTGGCTTTGATGGTTTTGAGGTCAGTGTACGTACAGTATTAGGACAACAAATTACGGTACAAGCTGCGACGACGCTAGCCGGTCGTTTAGTTCATGCCTTAGGAACTCCCTTTGTCTTAGATTTACCTGGTTTATCTGCTTTCTTCCCACCTGCAGAGACACTCATTGCGGCAGGTAAAGCTAATAGTCTAGAAGGCGGTAAAGGTATCAGTGATGTTTTAGGACCACTTGGTATTACAGGCAGACGTGCTTCAACCATTGAAGCCATTGCTCGTGCATTAGTTAATGGAGAAATTCAACTCAAACCTTACCCAATATGGAAAGATAAACAGATAGATACAGAAATCATGACTCAAATTGAAGTTGAAATGAAACGTTTATTAGCTATCAAAGGAATCGGCCCTTGGACTGCACATGCGATTGGTATGCGTGCTTTAGGATATCCTGATGCTTTCTTAGAATCTGACATTGGTGTCATCAAAGCTATGAAAGCTTTATATCCTGAGTCAGAAGAAGCCGAAACTTCAAAAGGCCGGTTAGCTCTCGCTGAAGCTTGGCGTCCAATGCGCAGTTATGCGGTTATGAATTTATGGAAATAAATGATACAAAAACGTCCTCCACTTTGAAAAATACTCAAATTGGAGGACGTTTCTTTTATGAATTAATAACCAAGCAATGCTTTAATACTAAATCCGACAATCACAGAAACTGTAATCGCAAAGAAGCCAGGTAATATAAAGCTGGTTGGTTTCGTTTGTTTCGTTTCATCTAAATCTACCGCAAATAATAACGTTGGTTGTGCTGGAATGACGAAGTTAACATTTAAAGTTTGCGCCATCGCAATAAAGTACATCGGCGGCACACCCATACTCATCAGAATCGGCAACATAATAGATGCTGTCGCTGATTGTGAGATCACCACAATCGTAACGAGTGAGACTAATATAATCACAAGCCAAGGCACTTGTTGAATCACACCGCCGATTTGTTCTGTCATAATTTTTTTATTGCCTGGGGCTGTGAAAATCGTCGCACCAAGCCAACCAGGTCCAAGTACTGCGAATAATGCCCCAATCGCAGATTGTGTAATATGACTATCCAAAATATCTCTCGTATTTAATTTAACTAAGACTAAGTTGATTGCGGCACTCATATACATAAAGAACTGCACAATTTCAGTCGTTTCAAGTTTAACTGTTTCTCCATTGACTTTAAATGTCGGTACTAAATCTGAGAAAATACCGAACATTAAAATTAATCCAACTCCTAATAAGAAGACCAAAACACCTAATTTCACATGAGGTGAAAATTTCGTTTGTAGCGGCTGTGCTTCAATATCTTCCATAATATCTGTCGCAAATTGGCTAGGATTCATCTTACGACGTCTTCCGACTACTGTACAATAAACACTCAGTGCTAACATACTAATAATCGCTGTCGGCATAACGATAGATAGGTATTTGCCCATCGTGACACCTGTCACTGCCAATGTCGCAATAATATAAGCCGTCGCAGAAGCTGCTGGACTACATAATAATGCCAAGTTAGCCGTTAACACCGATGCTGTTAATGGACGTTTCGGTTGAATCCCCGCACGTGTCGCAGTTTTAGCGATAATCGGTTCTAGTGATAAGGCAATATTTGTTGTCCCGATACCGAAGACAAAGATAAAGACAATCATGGGTGCGATAAAGATGATAGATTTCGGATAGCGCTCAATCACTTTAGAAGCAAGGTAAACTAAGTAATCAATACCACCTGTGGCTTGTAAGGTTCCACCCGCAATCCCAATGGATAAAATAATCAATACCGCTGTAACAGGTGCTGAACCTGGCGGCAGACCAAAGATAAAAATCATGATCAGCTGTGCCACAATTGCGAAGATACCGCAACCCAGTGCACCTGCCAGCCGTAACCCCATCAGTATGGCCAGAATCATGATAATAATTTCTGTGATAAATAGAAACATTTTAACTCCTCACTTTAGTATCTCTATATTGTGAAAAAGATAACATAGTCCAGTTTATCACGATTGCGTCACAATTTGGTAAGTCAAAATTACTAAAATATGAAAGTTTAGTGAATACAATTTTCTAAAATAACAACTTATAAATATGTATAAAAAAGCCCTGGCACGTAGCCAAGGCTTTAAATATTGAATACTATGCTCTATCCCAATAACGTACTTGATCAAATGCTTTCACAATTGTTTGTGGATCATCTGATACAAAGATACCAGGCGCATCTAATTTCACTTTACCATCTTGTAAGTCTTTAGAAGCCGCTTCATTAAAGATAATTGGTTTCTTATGCTTATAAGATAACGCCGCAAACTCTTCAGCATCTGGAATTAAACCATTACCATCTGACAAGATGACTAAGCTGTCGAATAATGTCGCATGTGCTGTATCATACGTTTCATTGATTGAGATATCATCAGACAAGTCTTTTTGTTGCTTGCCGACAAACGCATAGTTTAAACCATGCTCTGCGAATGTTTTCGCATAATTTTTCAATGTTTCTGCGTCAATATCACCGTTCACTAATACTGCCACTGAATGACCTGGTAATGGACGGTCATATTTTTCCATAGTCAATTGACTGTCTTTCTTATCTGATTTTACTTCTTCATTTTCTTCTGGTACTTGTACACCCACATTGTCAGCGACACGTTCAGCTAATTCACGATCAATTTTATTTAATTGATTCACTGCACGTTGACGCACATCCATGCTTTTACATTTACCGATTTCAAATGAGAAGCCATCCACTGTATGGTCAAATTCAGGTTTTGTTAAACTGTTCAGATATAGTTTCGCTTGTGAATAGTAATCTTTGAAACTGTCACTGCGTTTACGGATTTTGTGTCCTTCTACTTTTTCAGGATAGTGTACATAACCGCCTTCTGCTTTTGAACTTGTGAATGGGCAGTTGCCTTCTAATGCATTCTTATGATAAGACGTTTGACCTTCATGAATGTTCATTTGATGCATCGCATCACGTTGGTTGTTACGCACTTTGTTCACAGGACGGTTGATTGGAATTTGGTTGAAGTTTGGTCCGCCTAAACGTGAGATTTGTGTATCTGTGTAAGAGAATAGACGTCCTTGTAGTAATGGGTCATTTGAGAAGTCGATACCTGGTACGACATGACCTGGGTGGAATGCGACTTGTTCGATTTCATCAAAGACATTATCTACATTTCGGTTCAATGTCATTTTACCAACGACTTTAACTGGCACTTCATCTTCTGGCCAAATTTTTGTCGGATCTAATAAGTCGAAATCAAAGTCGAATTCTTGGTCTTCTCTTAAGATTTGTAAACCAAGTTCCCAAGCTGGATAGTCACCTTTTCAATAGATTCATGTAAATCTTTACGGTGGAAGTCGATATCTTTACCTTGTAAGATTTGCGCTTCATCCCATACAAGAGATTCTAATCCGTGAACTGGTCTCCAATGGAATTTCACGAAGAATGCTTCGCCTTGTGCATTGACTAAACGGTACGTATGTACACCGAAGCCTTCGATTTGTCTAATATTCTTAGGAATACCACGGTCACTCATTGCCCATACTGCAGTATGTGAAGTTTCTGGATTTTCTGCGAAGAAGTCCCAGAATGTATCGTGTGCTGTACCACCTTGTGGTGTTTCTGTATCGGGTTCAGGTTTAACCGCATGAATTAAATCTGGGAATTTGATTGCGTCTTGAATAAAGAATACAGGAATATCGTTACCGACTAAGTCAAAGATACCTTCATCTGTATAGAATTTTGTCGCAAAGCCACGTACGTCTCTGACTGTATCTGGTGAACCTTTTGAACCTTGTACCGTTGAAATACGTACAAAGACAGGTGTCACTTTGTCAGGGTTTGTGAGGAAGTCTGCTGAAGTATACTCAGATAAATCTTCATAAACTTGGAATTCACCATGTGCACCAAAACCACGTGCGTGAACGACACGTTCAGGAATACGTTCATGGTCAAAATGCATAATTTTCTCACGGAAATGGAAATCTTCTAATAGACTCGGTCCTCTTTCACCTGCTGTGAGTGTTAATTCATCTTCACTGACTTTTGTTCCATTATTCGTCGTCATCGGCTCGCCTTCATGACTTTTTCTGAATTGGTCTAATTGTTCTTGCTTTTTGTTTTTAGCCACACAAATAACCTCCTATATATTAAATCCTAATTATGAGTTTCCCGTTTCATTTCAAACAAAACACTTTTTGTTTTTGGAGATAATTTTAATACAAAGTTTATGAAAATCTACAATCAAACAATTCTGTTCATCTCGGGTTGTTTTCAGTAAAATGAAACTATGCATAATTAATAGAAAAGGTGGAAGCTATGTCACTCCCAACTCATTTACGTATTGAAGGTTCGCTTTCAGAAATTATAGAAGTATTAATGAAGTATGAAGATGCTTCAACGTTATCTCATGATAACTTATTTAAAACCAAAAATGTTGAAGCGATGTTATATCAACTATTTGTTAAACATATGAGTCAAAAAGAACGTCAAATCATAGAACGCTCAATAAAAACGTCTGAATATATGACTTTTATTGAGGAAAAAGATGCGCAACATATGCAGCTTTTAGCACAAACACATTATTTATTGCCAATACAAAAAAACTTAAATTATATCGATAATGAATTTCTGAACAACTACAATTACTATATTTTAAATGGTTCTCCAACAAAATTCCCTGAGTTAGCACAAACAGCCAAAGATCAAAATAGTATTAAATACTGGGTGGAATCTGGCAGACGTGCAAAAGATAATATGACACTCTCAGAATTCTTAGATGTAAACTTTACAGTTAATCAATTAAAAGAGATTTGTCGTACTCATAAAATCAAAGGATTTTCTAAAGGACCGAAAAAGCATATCATTCATTTAGTAGAACAAGCGTTTTTTGAGTCGCCTGACAATTTTATTGTCGGGTATTCAAAAGAAGCTTATCAGCTGCTTGCTTATTTCATATTAGAAAATCGTAATAGTATTCCAAAAAGCATAGCCGAAGATTTAAATACTGATTTCTGGCTGATTGATACTGATCGCTTAAATACAATTTACTTTATTCCTGCAGATACAATGAAACAAATCAAGGATTTCTTTAACACTCATAAGATGAATCCTTTAGATTATGTTCGTCCTGAAGACCAAGTGTTATACCAAGATTCAACAAAGAGAACTGTAAAAGAAACAACTGAAGTGGATACATCACATTATACTGCCACAGATGAAGACGAAGCGATAAATTTAGAAGCGAAGCTAGAGCGATTACTTGCTCAAGAAGAACAGCTTTCACCTGAATGTGAATTTTTCGCGGTGTTATTAAACCTTTATGGCGTTGTGCCTTACCAATTTGCGACCACTTTATTCAACCGCTTCTTCAACGAAGCTAAAAGTGAAACAGAAATCAAAATAATGGCAGCAGATCATTTAAAAGATATTTTAGTCAGTGACAACGATTACTATATCCATCCTTTAATTGAAGAAGAATATCCAGATATCCTTGCACACTTTGAAGATATCAGTTATTTCGTTCCGACTAGCTATGAAGCACTGTTAACAGCTGGAGAACTTGATACATTAAACACAAATAAAAATATTCGTAACGCTCTCAAGTTCTTTTTAAAGCTTTTTAAAGATGATGACATGAAAGAATTTTTAATGGACATTATCGTTTTGCAACCGTTAAAAAGACACACAGACATAACACAACTGGATCAAATTATAGAGGAACTAGCACTAGAACCTGAAGTTCGCAGATTCAACAATTTAGAAGTCAAACGTCATTTGAAAAAGCTTGCATATTATTTACCGCTATGGAAGTTACGTGGTCATAGCCAAGCAGAACTTGATGCCACTGCACGATAGAACTCTTAAACAAAAACTCATATTAAACCAAAAAAGGAAGTCACTTCATGACGCTGACCATGAAAGACTTCCTTCTTTAATTTGAAAGGTATAAATATAGAGGGTGAATGAATTTTAGAATACTAACTTATAACTTTACTTGTGCTTTCTTATAATAATAAATTGGAATTCCTGCTAAGGTAACGACAATCCCGATGATTGCCAGTACAGGTTGTGTAATTAATGTATTAATTAATACGAATATACCTGCCGCTAAGGCAATGATTGGAATCACTGGGTACAACGGCACACGGTAAGGTCGTTGTAATTCAGGTTCTCGTTTACGTAAAAGTATGACCGCTAGGAAAGCCATACAATAGAATGTCCAAATAACGAAAATCAACATGTTTGTAATCGTATCAAACGCACCTAACAACATCATTATTGTAGCGATAACCAATTGAATGACACCGCCTAACCAAGGTGTATCTGATGGCGTTAAGCTTAAGAATGCGCGTTTAAATGGTAATTGATCGATTTGTGCCATCGCATAAGGAATTCTCATGCCTGTCATCGTATAACCGTTCATGGTACCGTACACAGAAATCAAAATACCGATAGTGATAATCTTGCCGCCGCTTGCGCCAAATAGAATAGATGAAGCATCACTTGCGGCATTTAAGTTACCTACGATATGTTCAATCGGCAAGGTCATTAAGAACGTTGCGTTGATTAATAAATACACAACCATAATCAAACCAATACCTAAAGCAATCGCGCCAGGTAAATCTTTCTTAGGATTTTTCATTTCCCCGGCAATATTACCGACATGAATCCATCCGTCGTATGCGAACATTGTCGCAAGCAAGCCGCTTCCAATCGCTTCAAACCAACCAGAACTTGTACCATTCACCACTGGGAATAAAGAGAATGATACTTCGCTGCTTTGGAAGAAGCCGAATAATACAATCATCGCAATTGGGATTAATTTAATTACCAACGTAATAGATTGGAGTAATCCGCCTGCCTTTGATCCTAATAAGTTGATTAATAACAATGTTAATGCACTAATAACAGCGATTGGCACTAAATAAATAATGTTAAGATGAAACAAGTTGATAATTTGCGTACCGAATATAATCGCCAGTGCGGCTACGTTTGCGGGAAAATAGATGAACCCTTGTGCCCATCCAGATAAGAATCCCCAGAAGTTGCCATACGTATATTCGATATATTTTGTCAGACCACCTGTTTCAGGAATGGCAGCTGCTAACTCAGCACCTGTCAAACCTGCACAAATGGTAATCAGTCCTCCAAGGAACCAAACTAACATTGCCATACTCGTTGAGCCGGTCACTTCAGTGACACTGGAAACTTTGAAGAAGACGCCAGCACCGATTACCGAACCCATAACGAGAGAAAGTGCAGCAAAGAAACCTATATTTTTCTTTAAGGCTTTATCACTACTCATCAGGTTTACCTCCGTTCTGTCTTATTTCGGTTAACCTACTACACCTTCACTAGTATCGGCAGGTTCGAGTAATGTATCAATAATATGTGACACGCGTGTTAAATCGACGTTTCCACCAGACACGAGTGCAACTGTTGTTTTGTTTTTCAACCATTTCGGGTCAATTTTACCGCTTAGAATTGCTGCTGTCGGTAACGCACCGGCTCCTTCTGTGATAATTTTTGCGCGTTGCATTAAGTGACGCATCGCATTCGAAATCTCATCTTCAGTCACTAAGATAAATTCATCAACCAACTTATCTGCGACCTCATACGTTTTTTCACCCGGAATTGCGACTTCTGTACCGTCCGCAATGGTATGTGCAGTAAATTGTGACGTAATCTTACCTTGTTTCACAGATTCTGCCATACCATGCACATTCTCTGCTTGTACACCAATGACATGGATAGACGGGTTGAATGATTTTAATGCGGTCGCAACACCTGAAATCAAACCGCCACCCCCAACAGGTACGATCACTGTGTTGACGTTCCAAATACTGTCTAAAATTTCAAGTCCGATTGTGCCTTGTCCAGCCATTACTTCATTGTCATCGTAAGGATGAACAATCGTTTTGCCCGTTTCTTTCGCAAGCTGCTCCATATAGAGGCGAGAATCATTGAATGTCTCTCCTTTCAATATGACTTCTGCACCATAACCTCTGGTAGCTTCTTGTTTAGCGATAGGTGCTTCTTCTGGCATAATCACAGTCGCTTTGATACCTAATAACTTACCGGTCAGCGCAAGTCCTTGTGCATGGTTCCCAGCTGACGCGGTAATGATACCTTTTTCTTTTTGTTCTTCTGTCAGATGTAAAATTTTATTCAAGGCACCACGATATTTGAATGAACCCGTGAACTGCATGTTTTCTAATTTCAAATAAACATCTCCGCCAGTGATATCATTACTTAAGAACATGGATTGGATTAGCGGTGTTTTGCGCACGTAATCACGAATCATCATTTTCGCTTCTTTAATGTCTTGAATATTACAATATTTCTCCGTTTGCATTACTGTACTGTTTACTGTCATTTCGCTCTCTCCATTTCTCTTTATATAGGGTAATTATTTCGCTTAATTCATTAATTTATTTAACTCCTCGTAGGATAAGTCATGAGATTGTGCAAGTCCTTCATTCGTCACATGACCTTTATAAATATTGACACCTGTCGCAAGTACAGGATTATCTTTAATCGCTTGTTCGATGCCTTTATTGCTGATTTCTTGTAAGTATTCGATATTGCCTAAAGCAAGTGCCATAGTAGAAGTACGTGGTACAGCACCGGGTTGGTTTGGTACTGCATAGAAGACAACACCGTCTTCAACATAAACTGGATTGTCAATCGTAGTTGGACGGATACCTTCAACTGTACCGCCTTGGTCAATCGCAATATCTACAACGACTGAACCTTCTTTCATAGATTGAATCATGTTACGTGTAACGAGTTTTGGTGGTTTAGAACCGGGGATAAGAATTGTTGAAATAAAGACATCCGCTGTCTTAATTTCTTTTGCGAGGTTTTCTTCATTAGATTTAATAACTGTAACGTCTTGACCTTTGAAGTGATCATTAAGCCATGCGATACGGTCATCATTTAATTCGATAATTGAAACTGATGCTTGTAAGCCTAGGCCAATTGTAGCCGCATTGACCGCAGCTGATCCGCCGCCGAAGATAACGACTTTACCAGAAGGAATACCGTCAATCGCATCAATACCTGAAATTAATATACCTTCACCTTGATGTTGCTTTTCTAAATAATATGCGCCCATCAACATAGAACGTCGTCCTGCAATGGCACTCATCGGCGCAAGTAAGGGTGCTTGTCCATCTTTCACAATCGTTTCGCCGCCGATTGCGGTAACACCCGCTTCTTGCATTGCCTCTACGGTTTCTTTAGATGATGCTAAATGTTGGAAGCCCCAGATGACTTGTCCTGGTTTGAAGAATTGGAATTCTTTCGCGTCCGGTTCTTTTACTTTGACAATCAAATTCGCTTGCCATGCTTCTTCATGATTCACAATAAAGCCGCCTGCTTTCTCATATTGTGCGTCATCAAATCCAGAGCCTGCACCTGCATTATGTTCAACAAGGACACGGTGCCCATCTAATACAAGTTTCTTCACATTTTCTGGGGTGCAAGCCACACGTCCTTCACCTGGTTTAAGTTCTTTAATGATACCGATTTCCATGTTCATCTCTCCTTGTGAATATTTTCACATTTAATTTAACACTTATATACAATAAAGGCAAACTAATTATTAGACGTTTTATAAATAATTCTATTTTTAAACATAATCAGAATATTTTAGTAATTTGCCATCCTTTTATAGTAAACGCTTACATATCATTTGTGACAAACATAATCTATAATGTTAAACCTAAAATGTCACAATTTGTATAATCACTTTTATATAGTAAAATAATTCTATTATTTTAAAATTTACTATGAGGGAAGCATGAAGTGAGTGTTAATGCAGGCATAAAAAAACCCTGGCTTTCGCCAAGGTAATTTATATACTCAAACTAATTTCTTTAAAAAATTGATTCATATCGATACATTCAATATTCAAGTCATCACATATATCTGGAATTTTTAGTGCTTTACTAGGTTGAGAAGTGGATAAGTTAACATTTCTATTTTCGTTAGTCACTATAGTATAGCCTTCTCTTTTAGCGATTGCGATTAACCAAGGGTCGGCAATACTTACATTTCCCCATCCTTTTCCATTCCAGAAATTGCGTCGTTTTTATAAAAGTCACTCTCTTGTATATGCGTTAAAATGAATTGCCGATCGTCAAATCAATCACTATGATTTAAAGTTTCACAACTATAATTGTTAGTTAGCCACTTTTTAAACCAAGGATCTTGATAGTTTTCTTTTAAAACAATATTAGGAATAATCACTTGTTTATTTAGGATTGAAGGTGAATTTTTCCAAAAGCTTGGAAAATAATCATACTTATAATAGCGGTCATAAAAGTTAATATAAATATTGGAGTCAAGAATATATTTTTTCATTTTATCTCTTGAATGGTTGCTTTAAGTTCTTCACTTTTAGCCCTATATCATTAGAGCTGATTACCCGAAATTCTAACTTCTCTTTTGGAAGGCTTATTTTTTCATTTAGCACTAATAAACCTGCTGGAACGTGAATTGTTTTTGCAATTGTAACGAGTTGGTTAAAAGTTGATTGTACCTCTCCGCACATGATGTTTTCTATCTTTTCAACTTTCTTTTGAATTGCAGAGAGAGGGACGCTAGATTCATTGATATAGGCGTTCAAAACTTTTGTATTTATTGAAACACGTTTAACCATCAGCGTTGCCTCCTCTATTAGATTTAATTATTTATATCACGTCTTTTTTAAATGAAGTTAACGTTTAGTGTGCAAAAATCACACCTCAATCACTTAGTTCACTATCCTTAACATCTGTAATAAACATATGTCCAGGCGCATGTGTGATGATCAATTCAGGCTTAGCGTCTAAAGCTACAGATTGCGGTGTCACACCACATCCCCAAAAGACCGGGACTTCATTTTCTTTTATTTGTACCGGCTCCCCAAAGTCTGTTTGATTTAAATCTTTGATACCGATTGCTGAAGGGTCTCCGATATGGATAGGCGTGCCGTGAACATTTTTAAAGTGTGTCGTAATCTCTGTCGCACGAATCGCATCTTTCATAGTCATCGGACGCATACTTACAGTAATATTTCCGTCAAAACGACCCGCAGGTTCAGCAGGTATATTTGTAATATACATCGGTACGTTATGTCCTTCTTCTAGATGACGTAATGGAATACCCGCTTCTAACAACGCATGTTCAAACGTAAAACTACATCCAATTAAAAAGCTGACCATATCGTCATTAAATCGATGCTTGATATCAGACGGTGTCTCTATTAATTCACCATTTTCATATACACGATAAGCCCCGACTTCTGTCGTAATATCCGCATTTTTACCATACTTTGAAAAGTTAACTTCCCCTACTTCAGATACATCTAATAGCGGACACGTTTTTGGGTTTTTAAAACAGAATTTCAAGAAATCATAAGCATATTTTGAAGGTAGAATAACCACATTCGCTTGAATGTACCCCTTAGCCATTCCACTTGTATGCCCCGTTACTTCTTTATTACGTATCATTTGTCTTAATGCTTCTGGTTCCACATTTTGTAAATTTGCCATGTATAAACATCCCCTTTGTTTAAAAAATGGTATTTTTACTAGTTTATCAAAAATACTTAATCATGTGTTAAATAACATTCAATTGTACACCTGTTACCCTCACTATCTTGACCATGTTTTTCAGCTGTTTTAAAAGAATTCAACAAAGTATAGATTTTTAACAACTGATTTTTAGTTTGTAAAAATTGGAAAGAGCGAAAGAAATTTAAAAACATAAAAAAGCTCTCACGCATCAAAGTGAGAGCTTGAATAACATTTATACAGATACTTTTTGATTTGTATCGACTAATTTTAACTTATAATCATAAATCGACTGTAAATTGCCGTTCGGATTTTTAAGGATTAAATGATCTTGTGTAATTTCTGTCGGACTTTCGACACCGACAGCCGCTGCTAAGTTGAATAGTCCTTCATGTAAACTTGTGATGTAGTTTGTGACACGATAGTTCTTTTCGTTCACAAACAAGCCACGTTCTAACTTAGGATTTGTCGTCGCCACACCGACTGGACATGTGTTTAAGTGACATTGTTGACTCATAATACAGCCGACACTGATCATCATACCACGTGCGACATTGACTAAGTCTGCACCGAGACCGAGCGCAATCGCAATTTTATCAGGTGTCACCAATTTACCTGATGCGAAGATTTTCATTTTATCGCGAATACCATACTTCTCTAACATGCCTGTCACAATTGGTAAGGCTGTGAATAATGGTAAGCCGACGCCATCTTGTAATTCTTGATACGTTGCACCTGTACCCCCTTCACCACCATCAATTGTGATGAAGCTTGGATATTGTTGACGTTGTTTCATCGTTCTGACTAAGGCTTCAATTTCATCGACATGACTCACCACAATCTTGAAGCCTACTGGTTTTTGTGCCGCTTCTTTCAAATCCATAATCCAATCTAATAAATCATCGTAATTATGAATGAATTCAAAGCGATTCGGTGAATTAATCGTTTTACCAGGTTCAACACTTCTGATTTTCGCAATTTCTTCTGTTACCTTCGCACCTTCCATATGACCGCCACGTGTTTTAGCCCCTTGCGCTAACTTCACTTCAAAGGCTTTCACTTGGTCGATAGCTGCCTTTTGTTTAAATTTCTCTAAGTCAAACTCACCATTGGCTTTACGTACACCGAATAAACCGGGTCCGATTTGGAAGATAATATCGCCGCCGCCTTTACGATGGTGGTCAGATAAGCCGCCTTCACCGGTATTCATCCATGTACCTGCACGTCCTAATCCCATAGATAATGCGGTAATCGCATTTTTACCTAGCGCACCGTAACTCATACCAGATTGTCCGACTAAACGTTTCACTTTATATGGATATTTTAAATCTTCTCCTAAAACAATCGCATCCTCATCTGACAGATAATAAGGGTCAACCTTTTCAGGGTCTCGATGTTCTTCTCGATCAAATAAGCGTTCGTTATCAACCTTATAGACAAACGTTGAAATTAATGTCGATTGATCAATACGCATTTCCGTTGCTTGTTTTGGAAACATCGTGTTTTGAATAAAGAAGCCTGTTTCATAATCTGTCTGTGTTCCGAAACTCGTCATGCGTGATTTGTATTTACCAGCTTTCACGATGTCTGTATATTGACTACGTGAAAATGGTTTCCCTTTCGTGTCCTCTGAGAATAAATATTGACGCAACTCTGGTCCGATCTTTTCGAAGAAATAACGTACACGCGCCAACACAGGATAGTTACGCAACACACTGTGTTGTTGTTGCCGTTTATCTCTAAATAACAATACTAATCCAGTCACCAACAGTCCTATTACGACAAGCGCAATTAAGATGTTGATAATGAATTGAAGAATCGTAAGCAATAACATTATAGTTCCCCTCTCTCTATTTCTCTGCTTATCATGTATTACTTCAATTCCCAGCAGCCCACTCTGCTGAAATTGCACTAAATTTTAAATGTAATCCCATTGTATACCAAATTCCGTCGTGTTTCATCAGTCATTTAGAAAACGTTTACATTTTTGATGCAATATTGCTGAAAGGATGAGAAAAGCCGTTAATATTCTATCATTTTGCTTCAATTTTCGCATTCATAAGTCGCCTTGTATATACTGAAGATGTCGGCTATTATCTTTACCTTAAGTAGAAAAAGGGAATAAAACAATATAAGTGTAAATAAGAGAGAGAAAGGCGGATTTACTTATGACAGAATTGAATAAGAAAGTGGCAGTCATTACAGGCGCAAGCAGCGGTATCGGGAAAGGCATTGCCTTAAAGCTTTCAAATGAAGGCGCAACTGTAGTGCTTGTTGCTCGTGATGAAAAGAAACTAGACCAAGTTTCAACTGAATTGCGTAAAGCAGGCGCAAAAAACTATGAAATTATCAGCGCTGATGTCACAAACCGTGAAGATATTGATCGTGCAGTACAACAAGCTGTAGAAGAATTCGGGAAAGTCGATATTTTAGTCAACAGCGCAGGTCAAATGAAATCGTCTGCGATTACAGAAGGTGAAGTACAAGCTTGGGACGATATGATTGATGTAAACCTTAAAGGTACATTATACGCAATCAATGCGGTCATGCCGCACTTCCAACAACAACAAAGCGGTCATATCGTTAACATCGCTTCAATTTCGGGCTTTGAAGTGACAAAATCAAGCGCGTTATACAGCGCCACAAAAGCAGCTGTACATGCGATTACACAAGGTTTAGAAAAAGAACTCGCAAAAACAGGCATTCGTTCTACCAGCATTTCACCAGGTATGGTCGACACAGCTATGACTAGTGATACAGATTGGGGTTCACGTAAAATGTTAGAACCTAAAGATATCGCAAATGCGGTAGTCTATGCGTTAACACAACCTAGTCATGTCAATGTGAATGAAATTACAGTACGCCCTGTTTAATATACAACTAAACAGCTTTAAACAATGAAAGTCAGGCAACATGCCTGACTTTTTACATATATAAACATATAAGTTGGATCTGTATTCAACGCATACCTTTACTTTAAATTTCCGGTTTGAACAAGATAAAATAAATACTAAATAAGACCAGATATACACCCATGAAAATACCGACACGTTTCAACAAGTATAAACCTGTATTGGAACGGTTTTTAATGAAGCGATTCGAAATCATGTTTGTGACGATAAAGCTGATAAAAATAATAATGACATAAATCAAAGCTGTCGTATCCATTGCGGTACTCCTTCACATTGTTATTTAGTTTAATGTATCACAACTTGGTGTTGAATCCTATGTAGAATTTCTATAATTAAAGATCAATCCATTTAATCTTTAAAATATTCGTTTTAAGGGAAAGATTGGTATAGAATAGATATAATACAATCTTACAATGCACGGGGTGACGCACATGAATTACTTGGAAGAGCAAAAACATAAATATATCGAATTAGCCGAAGCCATCGAATTCCATAATGCTGATTATAAAATAGATGATGCAGAAAAAATGTCTGTTCAAGAAATCTGTACGGATTATGGAAAGTATACGACGTTAAAAGAAAGACAAGTCTTAGAATCTATCTTGAAGTATCATCCTGAAGTCACAATCATTTCAGAAGACAAAGCCGATGAATTAAAAATATTAAGAAGAACAGATTTCGTTTATGAAATTGAGAAAAACTCTTATTTTGTAGAAACTGAGTTTTTAAACAACTTCAATAGCCACGTACTCAACCATAAATATGACTCTATTCCACCATTAGATGATGATGAAGAAGAAGCCATTCATGAAATGCGTGAAATAACACAAGCACGTAGAGATTATGAAGATTTCCAACTTGCTGACTTACTAGAGAGATACAATACTGAAGAATTAAAACAAATCTGTCGTGAATTTAAAATTACCGGCTTTTCTAAAGGAAGCAAAAGTGACATCGTTGATTTAATTCAAGATAAATTTACAAACAAAACTTCATTAATGTTCAAACGTCTCACGCAAAAAGAATTGAATTTAATTGCGTACTTCATCGCTGAAGAAAGCAACGTTATTCCTTACACGCATCTTGATGCCTTAAGTGTGAAAACTTTCTTCATTCAAGTGCAAGATGACTATGAAATACTTTATATGCCAATGGATATCTTTGAAGATTTAGAAGATTACTTCGAAGAGAATGACTTGAATCCATTAGACTTCCTTGATGAAGCAGATCGTGAGTTATTAGAAGAAATTGAAAAGTATCAAAAATTGAATAGCCTGCCGATTAATGAAGATGAAGATATCGATACTGCGATTTCTGCGTTTGTGGAAGCGGGCAAAGATGAAGACATGCGTGAAATGTTTAAAGAAATGTTCGACTTAAATCAAGATAGTGACGATGCGAAAGTTATGAATGCGATTATAGATGGTAAAGTCACATCTCAAGAAGAGTTGGATCAGCTCTTAGAAGAACTGCACAGTAAACCTCAAACAAAAACACAAGAACAAAATCATAAATCTTCTGGTAATGTCATTGATTTCAATCAATACCGAAGATAAAGCGATATAAGATAACACAATCATAAATACCTTATAAAGCCAATACTGAAAAGTACAAGCTTTATAAGGTATTTTTCAACTCAAACCTTAAACTTTATTCAACCTTTTACTTTATAATTTCAATTGGATAACGCATTATATCGTGATACACTGTCAGTGAAGTAAGTAGAATTACACTTACATTCAAAGCGCGACACAAAAAATAAAAGGAGCTTAACTATGACAGTCATCAAACAAATTAAAGAAGATATTGAAAAATTATTTGAAGCTGAAAGCGGCTATAAAATCTCAAAAGCTTCAGGTGTTCCCTATCAAACTGTTCAAGATTTAAGAAATAAGAAAACAAAGCTCGAAGATGCGAAATTCAAAACAATTATTAAACTTTATGACTATGCATCAAATAAACAAAGTGAAGCATAATATTAACGATAAAAGAACTTGATTCAACACATGAAAGCTGTCGAATCAAGTTCTTTTTCAATGTATCTTAAACTTCGTCGCCATGTTCATCATATTTTGTCACATCACCGTCTGAATCAATGATATATGAACCGACTAAATTACCTTGTTTGTCTAAAATTGAGAAGCCCCAACCCCCATCATCACGACGTTCTGGTTCTTTGAAAGTATAACGGCTTGTATCTAATTGATGACCTTCATATTCTTCAACTTTATCAATCACATTTTCACGTGTCACCGTTTCTTCTGACTCTTCATCATCCTCATCAATTCCAGGTGGTGTCGCACCAATATAACTTTCAACTAGACGCACCGCTTCTTCATTCCCATCATACAACGGTACCACTTCTCCGCTATTCATAATACGTTGAGATTCCTCGCGACTATAATCTTCTTCTTGCCAACGATGATCTTGGAAATGACTCGGTACGGGATAAATCGTAATCGTACCATCTCCGTTATTTTTATAAACAACATGCCCTGCCGCAGTGGGAGAACCTGATAGACTTTGAATACCTTGGCCAAATCTGATTGAGCCTGGTCCATACATAATCTTTCCTGACAAATCAATATGGCTAATAGAGATATCTGCTGGGTTTGCGCTTCGATAGCTTGGTAATGCGGCTAACCATACACGCGCAAGATATTCATCACTATTCGGATTCAAGTGACTAAATGCATTGTGTTTAGATTCAGATGCTTTTGAACCTAAATGTTTCTCGTTGTTTTCTTCACTTTTTTGATGATCATCATGTGTAGATTGTTCTTCTGATTGATGTTCTGTCTTTTCTTGGTCAGATGATGTTTGTTTTTCTTCTTTTTGCCCACAAGCAGTTAATAATAACGACACTGCTAAGAGTCCAGTACCTAAATATTTAATTTTGTTCATTATGTCCCTACTCTCTCTTTATAATGACTTTCATACTTAATATTTAGTATACCTGAGTGGAATACAACTGTATTCATTCTTTACAAAAAGACATATTCTGTCTATTTGTTTAAAAAAAGAGAAACAAACATCAAAGCTTGTTTCTCCTAAAATACTTATGATTCTTTTAAATAGTCATGAATGACTTCTGGTCGGCCGAGTCTTAAATCTGCCAAGATATGTTGTGCATCGACAATTTCTTTGACCGGGAAATCTGCCAGCGGCGCATTCACATGTTCAAATAATTGTAGACGTGCGTCACCACGGAATGCTTCTTTAATTTGAATATCTGTAATTTGAGAACGTGTCATTTCAAGTATTCTTGGTGTCCCATCGTAATTTGGTAATTGTTTCAACATGAAGCTTGGTTTCGTAATAAGTTGTTTCGCTTCTTCTGTTTCAATCGGATGGTATTTATAGGTCATTGTTGCTTGTGCGACGCGTAATGAATGATAATCTAATGTACCTACTAATGTATCGTTATCGACATATAATCTTGGTTCTCCGTATTTCTTAGGAAATGTTGAAAGCTCTCTGCCTAACGCAATCGCAGGTTGATTGTTTAAATACATGGATAAGTAGAACTCGCCTTCTTCTCCATTGTATTCTACTGGAATCACTTGTCCGCATTCTGTATATGAACCAAGGCCTGTACTATCAGGCATATCAATGACTTCAAATTTGATTAAGTCACTTGTCACTTTTAGCGGTTCAGGTACGATTTTCTTTAGTTTCTCAATATCCGTGCGATACACAATGTTTAAAAATTCTCTATTTCTGAAATGAACATCCACTCTTGAATATGTCGGTGCATTCACAGGTGTTGAAGCTAAGTTCATGAGTTCTTTTTTATTCAATTCTTTGCCTCCTCAATATACTTTGCTTACCTAAGCTTAAAGGCAACAACTTGAATCTTCAATCATTCTATTTTACCGGCACATCCCAAGTACTTAAATTTTCTGCCATATCCCAGAATTTATATTCATAATAACTTGTGCGTACGACAATATCTTCTAGTCGTTTTAAGTCCGCTTCTGAGCGTCCTTCTGTCACTTTATTCATCAGTTCAACACAGTCTTTCTTAAATTGCGTAAACTCCTCAGATGAATACATATCTACCCATTTTCGATATAATGGATGGTCTTTCGCAGCATCTTGTTCTGCCAATTTCAAACCAATATAGTTGTAACTCCATGTACAAGTTAAAATTGCGGCAATCACATTTTCTACGCCGCCGATTTGCGCCATATTCAACATATAACTTGTATAAGCGGTTGTCGTTTCTGCAGGTTCAGTAGCTTCTAATTCCGCTTCACTAATACCAAATTCCTTCGCATAACCACGATGCAAGTTCATTTCTGTATTCATTGTGCCATCTAATAATTGCGCATACGTCGACATCATATCTAAATCAATGGCTTTCGCGGCACCAATCGCAAATAAACGAGAATACTCAATTAAATAAATGTAATCTTGTTTCAACCAATGTTTGAATTTCTCTTCATCCAAAGAGCCGTCAGCCAACCCTTTAATAAATGGATGTTCCATGTAAGATGCCCAAATTGGCTCAACGCGTTCATATAAACGATCTGTAAATAATTGTGTCACTACAAGTTCCTCCTAATTAGATTTGATTCAATATTTTTACTGCTTATCTTTAATCTAACCTATATCGACACAATATACAAAAATACGCCGGCTTGTTTCTAAACACAAGTCGACGCATTCAATTATCACACTGAATAAAGCATGACTATTTAACATCTTGTTTGCCGCCTGAAATAAATTGCGCAATCATTTGTTTAACCAATGCAACCACAACATCAAACATCACTATCACCTCCATTGTGTGATAGTTTTAATATTTTATTTAAATTTAAAAGAACACCTTCCATTTTATGTGCTAAAGCTTTGCTCATACAAATAAACAATGAATAGCTTACAGTCTGACATTGTTTTTGGTCTCTAATGGGATGAATTTCAATATTTGTTAAAAAAGTTGTAAATGCTTCTTGTCGATTTTGATATTCATTTTCTAAATTTTGTTCCCCAAGCATGTAAAATATTTTTTCAAATTTTTATAATACACCTTCACCCTTTTTTTCTTATATATCAGTTTTTTTATTTTACCCCACCCTAAGTTGGATATAAATTCAAAAAATACCCCTTTTTTGAATTTACAATGATTTTTTCACTTTTTAAGCTACGATTTTCAAGAAGTTGAATTATTTCCTAGGTATGATAGCATAAATACCGTCTTTGCTTTTTTCAATACTCAAATCAGAAAGGATGTTGCAGTTTTGAAGACGACTCATAAAGAGACAAACAAAACGTTTTCACCCGTATTTACTTATGCGTCTATACTTGTAGGTTTATTAGTATTAATCGGCGCAATTTTCCCTAACCAATTCGGAAAGGTTTCTGGTGCACTTGGGGCGTGGATTACAGAAACTTTCGGTTGGTATTATATGCTCGTCTTTTCTTTCATATTGGTTTTCTGTATTTTCTTAGTTTTTAGTCCAATCGGCAAATTAAAGCTAGGTAAACCTACAGACAAACCTGAGTTCCACACTATCTCTTGGCTGACAATGTTATTTAGTGCTGGTATGGGGATTGGCTTAGTATTCTATGGGGCTTCTGAGCCTGTATCACATTATTTAACTCCTCCTACAGCTTCTGCAGAAACGAAAGCAGCACTTGCAGATTCGTTACGTGCGAGTTTCTTACACTATGGCTTTCACCCTTGGGCTGTTTACGGCATCGTAGCGTTATCACTCGCTTATTTCCAATTCAGAAAAGGCGAAGTCGGTCTTATTTCTAAAACATTACGACCACTTTTAGGTAAACGTGTGGATGGTTTACCAGGTACCATTGTCGATGTTTTAGCAGTATTTGCGACAATTATCGGTGTAGCGGTATCACTTGGTGTTGGCGCGATGCAGATCAATGGTGGCTTGAATTATTTATTTGGTATTCCAAATAATAAGTTAGTTCAAGGTATTATTATCGCAGTCGTAACTGTACTTTTCTTATACAGTGCATGGAGTGGTTTAAGCAAAGGAATTCAATATTTAAGTAACTTGAATATGATTTTAGCTGCAATTCTCTTTGCGATTTTATTACTCGTTGGTCCAACTCTACTCATCTTAGATATGATGACTTCTGCAACTGGTGATTACTTAAACACTTTAATCTTTAACAGTTTAGACACCGCACCATTAAACCAACAAAAACATGACTGGATGCAGACATGGACAGTTTATTATTGGGGCTGGTGGATGAGTTGGAGTCCGTTCGTCGGTATCTTTATCGCCCGTATCTCTAAAGGACGCTCTATCAGGGAATTCGTTATGGCAGTCTTACTAGTGCCGACAATCGTCAGTATTTTCTGGTTCAGCGTATTCGGTTTAACAGGTATCAGTGTTGGACAAGAACATACTGAAATCTTTAAAATGCCACCTGAAACACAATTATTCGGTATCTTTAATGAATTGCCGATAGGCAGTGTCTTATCCATTATCGCACTCGCATTAATTGGATCATTCTTTATTACTTCTGCCGATTCAGCAACATTCGTTTTAGGTATGCAGACGGCATTTGGTACATTACGTCCAGCAGGATTCGTAAAAATTGTATGGGGACTTGCGCTTTCTGCGATTGCGTATGTATTACTGCTTGCCGGAGGCGAAACAGGATTAGACGCCCTACAATCTGCGGCGATTATCTCAGCCTTACCATTCAGTGTGGTCGTTATCTTAATGACGCTTTCATTCTATAAAGATGCGAATAGAGAGCGTAAAGCGTTAGGATTAACACTCTCACCTAATGAAGAACATACTAAGATTTTACATGCCGCATCTAAGAGACACTCATCAGAAGATCGCACATAAATTTAACTACATGCGTATCCCTACGCTTCAATTTAAGGATAAACAAAAGCAGCACCTTCTCTTCTAATTTGAGAAAGTGCTGCTTCTTTATATTAATAACGTTTATTATTTCTAGAACGCATGATCTGACGTACAATACGTGTGACTAAACGCACAATTTGTCTCACTTGTCTTTGGTTAATTTTAGCCATAATCTACCTCCAATTTTTTGTAAGTATAACATGGTCCTAACACAAGACAAATTGATAACTATTTATTTTCGAAATAGTTGTGTTTTTTGAGGAACCTTTCTGCGACTACGGCCGGCTCTTGTTGTTTGCCGTCTGATTGATAATTTAACTCTTGCATTGTTTTCGTAGAGACCTTGCCTTGAAGTTTTTCTAATGAATGTTTAATTTTAGGGTTCTTTCTTAAGAAATCATTCGTCGCAAGTGGACTTGCGTCATATGGTGGGAAGAATTTACGGTCATCTTTTAATACTTTCAAGTTATAAGCTGAAATACGACCATCTGTAGTATAACCTAGAGCCACATCTAATTTATTGTTTTTTAAAGCATCATATACTAAGCCGATTTGCATAGGTCGGATACTTTTAAATTTGAATCCATAGGCTTTAGTGAAAGCCGGGTAACCATCGCCAGCACGTTTAATCCAAGTAGAATCTGTACCTAAACGCAACTCGTCTTTATGTTTCTTTAAATCCGAAACTGTTTCAAGATGATACTTGTCAGCCACTTCTTGTGTGACCATGAATGCGAATGTATTTTCAAAACCATACGTATCAAAGAACGTTTGATCATATTGCTTTGTAAAGCCTTTTTGAACAATGTCCATAGCCTTCTTAGTATCAGTAATAGGCTGTTGATTTAACGCCCCTACTAAATCTGTACCTGTATAACGCGTAGAAGAAATTTGCGCATCTCCATTCAATAAGGCGTTATGTTTAATAGTAGCTGAGCCTAAGTTGTTAATAATGGTTGGTTTTACTTTCCCTTTCGTATCGTGTTCAATTTGCAGGCGAATCATATGTGCCATAATTTGCGATTCACTTGTTGCGAGTGCAGTAATCTTAACGTTTTTACCTGGACCGCCATCTAAGCCAGGTAACCCACATCCAGCAAGTATAAGGACACTTGTTAAAACTATCCCCATTAAATATTTAAACTTTTTCATTACAACCCCCACATTAATTTCTTTTATAATCATTTTATTTTCACAATTAACCACTACACATTATAACACATACATTTTTTGTGCATGGCATACCGTTTTCACCCTAACTTCAGTCTAACCTCACACAAACGTTAGACTAACCCAGGAACTTCATCTCTTGTCCTCACAACATTCTTCATCATTTAACCAATCTAGACATACCCTCTTTTTTAATTTAAAAGTTATAAAATGACAGTTGATTTTTATTGTATTTTATCTATATACTCATTACATAAAGAGAAAGAGGAGCTTAAAATCATGAAAGTTTATTGGGATTTAGGTGTAGAATTCTTAAGTCAGTTATTTACAGGTAAACTTCCGACTGTCTTTATTATCTTGGTTGTTGTTTCGATACTAATGAATTTTGTCATTGAATATATTTATGAGCGCTTTGAGAAACCAGAAAGGAATATTGTCAGCTCATTTTTGGCACTACTTATTGGAGAAGTAATTGGCTTCATTATTTTTATCTTTGCGTTTATCGCTGCGATAAAATTTTTAGATTCAGTTACACTTTCAAATTTAACTGATACGTCTGCGATAGCTTTAGGAGAAATAACACTCGTTAGTTATGTTGTTTTTAGTGTGTTATCTTTGCCCTCTTTATTACTTCAATTTGTTGAATCTAATATTGGAAAGCTCTTAAACATTGTGGGGCAGGTCATTATTGGCGGGTTAGTTTATTATGTGTTGTTTGAAACCTTGCCGATGCCTATAACTTTTGATCTTCTATATACAGTTGTCGCATTATTTATTGTGATGATCTTAAATATCGTTTTATGGTCTATTTCTATCAATACGTTGAAAAATGAAAAAGCAACAGATTAGTTAATTATTCACTTTGTTTTGCCATTGTTTATCGTATTGTTTTTAGCTATGTTGTTTTATCTTTTCTCTTCTTTAATCGATACAGGTTCTATGTTAGGATTGTATCTTGTAAGTGTATAAGCAATTGTTGTCCTTTTTTTGCAACCCTTGTTAAGCGGTTGCTTTTTCAATGACTTCGATACGATGCTTAATTATTTTCAATAAAAAAAGAGAAAGGCAGAGAAAGATGAAAATAAAATACATACTGTTATTGACGTTATCTACAGTACTGCTCGCAGGTTGCGATTATTCAAAGAGTGAAAACCGCAATGGTTTCTTCTTCAATACTTTCGCAAAACCAATGGACAATTTACTACATTGGCTTGGTCATAATTTAAACGATAACTATGGTCTCGCAATTATCGTTATTGTATTAGCCATTCGCTTAGTTATGTTGCCGTTTATGTTAAGCCAAACTAAGAACGGTCAAATCATGCGTAAGGTTATGGATATTGCGAAACCTGAGATGAAAGAAGTACAAGAAAAAGTTAAACGTGCACGTACACAAGAAGAAAAAATGGAAGCACAACAAGAATTAATGGCTGTTTATAAAAAGTATGATATGAATCCAATGAAGAGTATGCTTGGCTGTCTGCCAATCTTAATTCAAATGCCTGTACTCTTTGGTTTATATGTCTCATTAAAATGGCCTTCACATGGCGGCATCACAGATCATCCTCACTTCTTATGGTTCAAACTGACAGAACCTGATGTTTGGATTACAATCATCGCCGGTGCCCTTTACTTCTTACAATCACTTGTCAGCATTGAAAATATGCCGAAAGAACAACGTCAAATGGGTTACATGATGATGATTATCTCACCTATCTTCATCATTTATATCTCATTCACTTCAGCTGCGGCATTAGGTCTTTATTGGTCAGTCAGTGCCATCTTTATGATTGTTCAAATGTTCTTTGCGAACAGATACTACAGTAAAGTTGCAGATGAAGAAGTAGCACGTATTAAACGCGAACAAGAGAAAAAAGAAGATAAACCTAAAAACACGAAAGTCGTTTCTAAGAAGAATAAGAAAAAATAAATATGATGAATTGGCCCGGGAAGTTATTTCCTGGGCTATATTTATATAACAAAAAGAACGTTTCTACCTGTCGTAAAAACGTTCTTTTTAATATGAATTTAGAAGAATCTTAGTAAGACGATGCCTATGAAGATACATATGATTCCTAAAATCTTACGTACATTAATCTTGTTTTTCTTCGCACCTAAAATGCCGAAGTGATCAATTATGACACCCATTAACATTTGGCCCAGCATTCCGACAATAGTCGTCAATGCAGCACCTAAATGTGGCATTAAAACGATATTCACTGTGACAAATACCACACCAAGTACCCCGCCAATAAAATAAACTGGTTTGATTTTACCTACTTCTGGTTCATAAGTTGATAATTTAAATGAACGATTTACAAACGCTGTAATGATAATTAATGCGATTGCCCCTACAGAGAATGAAATTAATGACGCAAATAACGAACTATGTACTTGTTGTCCCAACTGACTATTGATTGCAGTTTGAATCGGTGGTGCAAACCCAAAGATAAATCCTATGGCTAACCACGGTAAGACTTTATTAGCTTTTTCTTCTTTAGGTTGATGTTTAACAAAATTCATCACAATGATGCCAATAAATAACAATAAGACACCAATCAACTTTAAGAATGTGAATGGTTCTATTTTAGCTCCTAACCAACCAAAGGTATCAATCATCACACCCATAATAATTTGTCCAGCAATGGTTATAATGACTGTCAATGACGCACCTAGCCTTGGAAACAGTAATAGATTTCCTGTTAAGAATAAGACACCTAATAGTCCTCCAACGAACCACGTATAATTAAACGATTGACCAGAAAAGAAACTTAATGTGAAGTGACCAGGTGCAATAATCAAGTTTACAATGAATAAAAATAGAGCGCCGACTGAAAATGAGATTGTTGAAGAATAAAATGATGAGTGTGTATAGCGTATTAGTTTTGTATTAATAGAAGTTTGTACAGGAACCACCATTCCTGCAACTAAACCCAGTAAAAATAAAAACAGCATGCGCGCCCTTCTTTCCTACAATGATTAAAATAGTATAGCATAACTCAAACCTATTAGAAATCTCTGTTGTGAAATCTCCTAATCTCTATTTTTTCAACAATTAAAAAAGCTGCCAATGCGGCAGCTCCCAATTATTCTTCTTATTTACGTACTAATGCTAAAATACCTGCAACAAGTATTAAAATACCAGATAAAATTCCGAATAAACCAATGAAAATAAAGTTTAGTACGCCTCCTATAACAAGTAAAACACCCATTAAGACACGTTTTTTATTACTTAATTCCAATTGCTTTATTGACAACGAGCCTCTAAATCCTTAACAAACCCAACACTTGTCGAAGGTCGGCTTAATAGCTCACGCTATGCCGACATTCGTCTTCAAGTTTAGTTAAGGGTTCTTCTCATTGATCAATAAATTTTCTCGGCATAAATGCGTGTTCTACTTTTTGTTTTTCAATCTTTTCAACACAACAAAAAACGGCGTCATAAGTAATGTAAAAAATAATGCGGAAATCAAATTTGCATACAAGTTAAACTCAATCGGCAATATTAAATCTAATAAAGATGTCAAAACAAAAAATGAGATAAAAAAATACATAAAAGATAAAAAGACTTTCAAAAATAAAACTCCTTTCCAGCAAATCTTATCACAATAGTTTTTGCTTTACAGGTCTACATTTCGCCGTTATAATCTATTTAAATCCTGTGAGGGCGCACTTATACGTTCTGTCCGAACGTGTGCTGAAATCGCAATCGCTCTCCGTCAATTTTTTTATTTTAAATTCAAAGAAACGGCTTGAGATATTCCGAGCAGTTACAAAAATTAATTTGTGTTGAATATTGCTACTGCATTTTTTAAAAAGTGATGTAGATTTATAGCCCATAACTTTTTTGAATTTCATCGACGATACGGCGTCGAAGGAAAAATAAATAGACCGTACGAAAGAAAAAAGCCAATCCAATTTTATCTGGGATGGCTTTTATTTTTTTAATGCCCTTATTTTTAATTTTAAGGGGGCATTCTGAAGTTCCGTAAGATATTTACAGAGCTTTTTATCCGAAATTATTTATCAGCTCTTAAAACGCAAATGAGAGCTAAATAAATATATCATGATTCTAAAAAGCAAAAGATTAATCAAAATCAGTGTCTGATTTTTAGACACTGCCCATTTACATGCAAACTAAAATATTACATAAAATTACTCAAAAATCAACTCGATTTTTAGTTCCAACAGGAGCAAGATTCTGTAAAAAATATCAAAATTTCGATTTGGGGCTAATTTTCTTGTAAGAGCATAAGGAAAATATGCATACATTTTTAAATTATTACTAATATGTATAAAGACAAGAAGAAACTCGTTTTCAACTCGTTTCTAAAACTTAAAAAACACTAGCTATAATAATCAAAGCTATTGCACAAATAATCGCCATTCCAGCAAAATAAAGACTCTTTTTATAATCACCTTTTTTCTTACTTTTACTTATAACTTTATAAACTTCAGACCCGCAAATCACTAACGCTGAAATTCCAAATACAATAAAACCTATCCCAAATACATAACCTAAAATATCTAAAACCATAACTTCTAACCTCCATAAACCTTATTTACACTAAGGTTAACAAATAAAAGCAGGGTCAAAACTAACAATATTGTTATACTCAGGATTGCTTTATTGACAACGAGCCTCTGAACCCTTAACAATCACATACCAAAACACTTATTGTTTTTTATCTTTTTCAGGAAAAAACAAAGCTAAAACAAACACAACAAAACCAATTAGAAAACCTAAAACAATAAAACCATTTAAAGCATTATCATTAAAAATTTTAACTATACTGAAGTTCCCTAAATACTCCCAAAGCTTATGATGTCCATAATTTAAGTTTGAAAAATTTAGAATTAAAGCAACTATAACCGTTAAAACAAATACATATAAACCTTCTTTAATACCTTTAATAACTCTCTTTTGCATACAAACCACCTTTACTACTATTTTTAAATCAATTTATATGATACACTATCGATTAATTTTCTTAAAGTCGTTTCCAAATCTCATTATTTTGTTAGTATCAAACTATGGAATGTAAAAACACAATTGGGTTGTTAGTCCCAATGCAAAATATAAATTTTTGTTAATAACCTTCCTTCTCAGGTCATCCATCATTTCATGAAAAAACAGAGGAGGGACAACATGAAACTTACATTTTTTCATGACAGTCAATTTTTTATTGGATTAATTGAATATACGGAGAATAAAAAAATCGGTTTTGGCTAAATATAAATTTGGCACAAATCCTGATAAAGAAACTATTTTAAAATTCATAAACAAAAAGCTTTTAACCTTAATAAATAAAAGCAAAGCAAAAAGTAAGTCATCTAAGAAAATTAATCCGAAAAGATTACAACACAAGTAGCAAAAGAACAAAAGAAAAAAGTAAGCAAAATCAGTGTCTGATTTTTAGATACTGCCCATTTACACGCAAACTAAAATTTTAGATAAAATCACTCAAAAAGTAACTCGATTTTTAGTTCCGGCAAAGGAAGACTTCTGTAAAAAATATCAAATTTTCGATTTGAGACTAATTTTCTTGTAAGAGCATATGGGAAATATACACGCATTTAAAAATGTATGATCTGGCGAAGCCAGACATTTCTAGCGGTATAGCGCTTTTCAAAATAAAAAGCACTAACTTTGTCGCTAGTGCTGTAAATTTTTTAAGAAGTAATTTTGCTTTTCGAAATTCCTAATTGCAGTAATTGAATAAGCTTTTTCTTCAAGAGACCCTCATAACTCAACATACGTTTTCTGTACAAACCTTGTTCTAAATCACTCACAATTTCCATATCTTTTTCTTTGTTTCCTGTTAAATAATCTGATGACTTCACTGAGTATTTTGATGTCTCTTTGATTGCTGCTTGTATATCTGAATCACCTTTTTTATTTGGCTTGATCGCTTTAATATTTGCTACAAGTTTGTAATTAACCTTAAGTGCTTTTTGCCATAACTTAACCCATTCTGCTTGAGAAATATAATTATCTTTATTCTTAAAGTAACTGTTTTCAACACATAACAACACATGCATATGCTGATTATAACTGCATTATTTACGTAATAACGCTAAGACACCCGCAGCTAAGATTAGAATACCTGCGATGATTCCATAGATACCAATTAAGAAAAAATCTAGTACACCTGCGATAATGAGCAAGATACTCATTAATACACGCTTTCTCTTAATTAAACAACTAATTATGAATGTCGCTATACTCATCAATATAACGATAATACCTAACGTATAGATATCACTGCTTCCAGCATTTCCGACAGCTTCATTCGCACTTGCGACCATTAATGTGGAAATCCCACCAATAATCCCAAATATACTGCCGACAATGCCTAATACAATTTCTGCGATACGGTTTCTAGGTTTTTCATATCTTAATTCATCCATTTTTATAACTCACCTTTAAAACTAAAATTTATTTCTATCTACTCTTCTAACATCGCTTGATCTGCTGCTTCTTCTTGTTTTTGAAGTTCTGCATCTAATTTCGCTTGTTCTTGTGCTTCACGTGCTGCTTGTTCGTCTTGACGTTTCATTTCTGCTTCATAGGCACGTTGATCAGCTTCTTCTTGTTTTTGTCTCTGTGCTTCTTCTCGTGCATCTATTTCATCTTGGCGCTTCATCTCTGCTTCGAACTCTTTATCGATACGATCTTGGTTTTTTTGCCATTCTGCATCTTCACGTTCAAGTTGCTTTTGATATTCTTTATCCCATTCTGCTTCTAATTCATCATAAAGTTTATCAATACGTGCTGCTAAATCGTTGTATTCTTTATTTGTGACACCACGTGTAACGTGGTTCATTCTTTCTCCATCTGTTAATGCGTTATATTCATCTACTAACGCATTGTATTCTTCTGCTGTGTATGGATAATCCTCGCTATCGTCTTCAGCTTTTGTTTTATCTTTCTTCGTATCCGATTGGCTGTCAGCTTCATTATAACTGCCATCTTTAATCATTGCTTGATGAAGGTTCCATTTCGCTTTAACATTTGCAGTTTTAAAATACGTGTCCATTTCTAAGGTATAGACTTTGGCTTCTGGAACATCAAATGTTAAAGTGCCTGTCGCAGTTTTACCTTGGTTTAATTGATGAGAGAAAATACCATCTGTACCATCTCCGCCAATCCAATCTGGATACGTTTCTCCTCTGACGTTCATTGTAAATGCGCTAGAATCTACAAGTACTTGATCGCTGTTATTGTTTTTAAATTTTAATGTCACTTTTAATACTTTACCGTTATTAGGTGCTTCGTAATCTTCATAATCATTTACATACTCTGCTTTAACTACTCGAACATCTACACCGTCAGCATCAACGATTTGCCCTACTCTGAATGTTTTCATTTCTTCTGTTGCTTTACCTCTTGCCTCTGTACCTTCTGTCTTTTCTTCAGACTTTGCGCCACTGCAGGCAACTAATAAAAATAATACACTAATCATCAAAAACCAAAGTCTTTTCATCTTTCTCTCTCCGCTCTGTATTTAGTTGTGAAACGATGACATTTCAATGCATTTATCATCAAATTGTCTTTATAGGAATATTTTATAATACTTTTAAGTAAAAGCAATCTTTTTTCGAATATTTATGAAGATTTAGTGAATATTTTTTAATTAATACTTTAGAGTATAGGTAATTCAAATTAATACTATGTATAAATATAAAAAAGCCGCCATAGGCAGCTTTTTCAATTATTGTGAATCATCTTGAGATTGATTGTTCGTATTTTGTTGTTTTTGCGCTTCAGCTTCACGTGCAGCTTGTTCATTTTGACGTTGTACTTGAGCTTCATAAGCACGTTGTTCCGCCTCTTCTTGTTTGCGTCGTTGTGCTTCTTCACGCGCATTGACTTCATCTTGGCGTTTCATTTCTGCTTCAAACTCTTTATTGATACGGTCTTGATTTTTTTGCCATTCAGCCTCTTCTTCTTTTACTGCTTTTTGATATGCAGTATCAAGCTCTTCTCCATAATCTTCTAGCAATTTATCTACACGATCAGCTAAATCATTGTATTCTTTGTTCGTAACTCCACGTGTGACATGGTTCATACGCTCACCTTTTGTGAAGGCATTGTATAAATCAACTAACGCATTATATTCATCGGCAGAATAAGGATAGTCTTTTTCTTTAGATGACTTTTTAGAACCTTTCTCTTTAGTATCAGATGCTGCTGCTTTATTTGTATCGTTTTGACTGTCACCTTTTTTAATCATTGCTTGGTGGATGTTCCATTTACCTTTAACATTTTTCTTTTTAAACTGCGCATCCATTTCTAATGTATAGACTTTAGCGTCTGGTACATCGAACGTCAAAGATTCTACTGCAGTTTTTCCATGACTGAGTTGATGCGTGAAACTTCCTTCTGAATGATTACCGCCAACCCAGTCTGGATACGTTTCTCCTCTAATCGTCATTGCGAATGCGCTAGAATCCACAACCACTTTTGGTTTATTATTATTTTTAAATTTCAAAGTTACTTGTAATGCTTTCCCGTTCTTTGGTGCATCAATATCACTGTAGTTATTAATGTATTCTGCTTTGATAACTTGAACATCCACACCATCGGCATCTACTATTTGTCTAATTTTGAATGTCTGCATTTGATCAGTGGCTTTACCTTTTTTAATTGTTTCGTCTGATTGATCATGTGATTTCAAACCGAAACAGCCCGCTAATAAAAATAATGCACTGATTACAATTAACCAAAGTTTTTTCATTGATATCTCTCCGCTCTGTCTTAGTTGTAAGTATCATAGATGTCTAATGGAGACATTTATTTTCTTATATAACACTATCTTATATTACTTTTAACCAAAATCAATCTATTTTTAAGTTTTTGTTAAGCTCATGTGAAATATTTTTTATTTCCACGTTTAAAATGCTGAAAGTATAGGAATTCAGCGATTTTCTTTCTATTAATTTTTGTTGATTTTGAACAAAAAAGGGTTAACTTACACGGAATAGGTAATACAAATAAAAGCGAGTCATATATTCATACAAATAAATGAATATTTTTCTTTTTGTTATCGCTAAAAATGCACCTTTAAAGACACCTTATGCATAACGTTAACTTCTCAGACAAATTTAAAGTTATAACTAAATAATTGTGCAAAATTTCATTGACGAAACCAATAGAAAGCGTTTACAATTAATGTGAAATCAATCACATAGAGGAGTTGTATTAGAATGCAAAACTTAAGAAATAGACATTTCCTAACATTATTAGATTTTTCACAGAAAGAGATGGAGTTCCTACTGAACTTATCAGAAGATTTAAAACGTGCAAAATACGCAGGTATTGAGCGACAAACACTTAAAGGAAAAAACATTGCATTAATTTTCGAAAAAGACTCAACTCGTACTCGTTGCGCATTTGAAGTTGCGGCAGCTGACCAAGGTGCAAGTACTACTTATCTTGGACCAACTGGTTCTCAAATGGGCAAAAAAGAAACAGCAGCAGATACAGCTCGCGTTTTAGGCGGCATGTATGACGGCATCGAATATCGCGGATTCTCACAACGTACTGTTGAAACATTAGCTGAAGAATCAGGCGTGCCGGTATGGAATGGTTTAACTGACGAAGATCACCCAACACAAGTATTAGCTGACTTCTTAACAGCTAAAGAAGTATTGAAAAAACCTTATCACGAAATCAACTTCACTTACGTAGGCGACGGCCGCAACAACGTTGCGAATGCGTTGATGCAAGGTGCAGCAATCATGGGTATGCGTTTCAACCTTGTTTGCCCTAAAGAATTGAATCCTACGGATGAATTATTGAACCGTTGTAAAGAAATCGCTGAAGAAAACGGTGGCGAAATCTTAGTAACAGACGACATCGATAAAGGTGTTAAAGGTTCAGACGTACTTTACACAGACGTTTGGGTATCTATGGGTGAACCAGACGAAGTTTGGGAAGAACGTATCAAATTATTGAAACCTTACCAAGTAAACCAAGACATGATCGAAAAAACAGGTAACCCACGTGTTATCTTCGAACACTGCTTACCTTCTTTCCACAACACTGACACAACAATCGGTAAACAAATCTTTGATAAACACGGCTTAAAAGAAATGGAAGTTACAGATGAAGTCTTCGAAGGCAAACACTCTGTTGTATTCCAAGAAGCTGAAAACCGTATGCACACTATCAAAGCTGTGATGGTTGCGACTCTAGGAGATATTGGATAAGGAGGACATAAAGTATGGCTAAAATCGTAGTAGCATTAGGAGGAAATGCCTTAGGCAATTCCCCACAAGAACAATTAAAGCTAGTGGAAAACACATCAAAATCACTTGTAGCATTGATTCAAAAAGGCCACGAAGTAGTCATCAGTCACGGCAACGGTCCGCAAGTCGGCAGTATCAACCTAGGATTAAACTTTGCGGCAGAACATGATCAAGGTCCAGCCTTCCCTTTCCCAGAATGTGGTGCAATGAGTCAGGCGTACATTGGTTATCAGCTACAACAAAGTTTACAAAACGAACTACACAATTTAGATATTAAGAAACCTGTTGTGACTTTAGTCACACAAACAGTGGTTTCTAAAGAAGACCCAGCATTTGAAAATCCAACAAAACCAATTGGTAAATTCTATGACAAAGATTTAGCAGATACAATTGCTAAAGAACGTAAATACACATTCGTAGAAGATTCTGGCCGTGGCTACCGTCGTGTAGTCCCTTCTCCACAGCCAATTGAAATTGTTGAGCTACCAAGTATTGAAGATTTAATCAATAACGGATCACTCGTTATTGCTGGTGGTGGCGGCGGTATCCCTGTTGTTAAAGACGACCGCGGCGACTTACACGGTGTAGACGCAGTAATCGACAAAGATAAATCAAGTGCGATTCTTGCGGCACACATCAAATCTGATAAGTTAATCATTTTAACTGCAGTCGATTATATCTTCATCAACTTCGGTAAAGAAAACGAAGAAAAATTAACTAAAGTCACTACTGCTGATATGGAAAAATATATTGAAGAAGGTCAATTCGCTAAAGGTAGTATGTTACCTAAAGTTGAAGCATCTCTTCAATTCATTGAAAAGAACCCAGAAGGCGAAGTACTCATTACTTCTCTAGAAAATCTAGATGCTGCATTAGAAGGTAAAGTGGGTACAGTGATTACAAAATAATTCGCTATTGATGGTAGGTAATGCTCAATAGATAGTGAATCATGACAGATATATTGATTATAAAAAGTGCCTGAACATGCTTGAACAATCTCACATTTGTTACAACTTGTTCAGGCCTTTTATAAATATTTTGTTACATAATTTATATTCAAGTCCTATCATACACAGAATTTTGAATGAGCGGATCTCGCTGATTCAAAAAAATTTTACGCAAAAATAAAGAGTATTCTTACACTTTAATCTTTGATAACTTTTTTAAGTCCTGCGTTGGATAGCTTTTGAATATAAATTTAACAGCCGAAGAATGTCAAAGTCTATATATCTATCGATAGTCTCTATGACATTTGAAGCTGGAACTAATATATAAATAAAGCGTATGGGCTGAATAAAATGTATCTTGTCTTTTTTATCTGACATTCGAATATGATAACTGCATTTTTGAGATTCCCTTGCTTATAAGGAGATGATTATAATGGATCATGCAAATCAAATGGATGCTGCTAAAGAATCAACAGAGCCCCCTAAAAAGAAGAAAAAATTTAAACTTCGTATGCCTGGTGCCTTTGCCATTTTGTTCATTTTAACAATCGTTGCTGTTATTGCGACATGGCTGATTCCAGCGGGTGCGTATTCTAAATTATCTTATGAACCAGGGTCTGATCAATTAAAAATTGAAAACCCTCATAAAGAAATTAAGAAAGTGCCGGGAACCCAAGAAGAATTAGATAAAATGGGCGTCAAAATCAACATAGAACAGTTTGAATCCGGTGCAATTAATAAACCTATTTCTATCCCAGATACTTACGAAAGATTAAAACAAAATCCAGCAGGACCTGACCAAATTACAAGCGCAATGGTTCACGGAACAATTGAAGCCGTTGATATTATGGTATTCATCTTTGTACTCGGTGGACTAATTGGTGTTGTAAGTGCCAGTGGTTCATTTGAATCTGGATTACTTGCGTTAACGAAAAAGACTAAAGGTCATGAGTTTATGCTCATCTTCATGGTTTCTATCCTGATGGTACTCGGAGGAACCTTGTGTGGTATTGAGGAAGAGGCCGTCGCCTTCTATCCAATACTGGTGCCAATATTCATAGCAATGGGTTATGACTCAATTGTCTGTGTAGGGGCCATATTCTTGGCCAGTTCCGTCGGAACAACCTTCTCAACAATTAATCCATTCTCAGTAGTTATCGCCTCTAACGCTGCAGGTATTGCCTTCACTGAAGGGCTATACTGGCGTATCGCAGGTTGTATCATTGGTGCAATCTTTGTTATTGGTTATTTATATTGGTATACACAAAAAATCAAAAAGAATCCAAAAGCTTCTTACTCTTATGAAGACCGTGAGAAATTCAATGAACAATGGTCTGTTATGGGTAAAGATGCACATGCGGATCAATTCACTTGGCGTAAGAAAATCATTTTAATCTTGTTCGTTATCCCATTCCCACTTATGGTTTGGGGTGTAATGACTCAAGGTTGGTGGTTCCCAGTCATGGCCGCAATGTTCTTATCTGTAACGATTATTATCATGTTCATTGCAGGTATGGGTAAACAAGGATTAGGAGAAAAAGGAACAGTCGATGCCTTTATTAATGGTGCTTCTAGTTTAGTAGGTGTATCATTAATCATCGGTTTAGCGCGTGGTATTAACTTAGTTATGAATGAAGGGTTAATTTCAGATACAATCTTGAAATTCTCATCTGACATCGTATCTCATGTGAGTGGTCCGATATTCATTATTATCTTATTGATTATCTTCTTCTTCCTAGGATTTATCGTACCATCATCTTCTGGTCTAGCAGTACTATCTATGCCGATTTTTGCACCGCTAGCAGATACTGTTGGTATTCCAAGATTTGTTATTGTAACTGCTTATCAATTCGGACAATACGCAATGTTATTCTTAGCACCTACAGGACTTGTAATGGCAACATTACAAATGTTGGATATGAGATACTCACACTGGTTCCGATTCGTATGGCCGGTTGTAGTATTCGTACTTGTATTCGGTGGTGCAATGTTAGTAACACAAGTATTAATCTACTCATAATTAAAACAAAATTAAATAGGTATTCTGAAGCAGAGATCTGAATAGGTCTCTGCTTTTACAATTATAATAGGAAGAAACTCATGATTTTTTAGCAAAACAGTAAAATTAGTGTACCTATCCAGTAAAAAAAGTGATAGTAAATGGATCGCTGAACAAGTAATATTTTATTACATTGACGAATAACAAATTTATGTATAAATAAAAGAGGCTCATCGTAAACAATTACGATAAGCCTCCACACTTATGAATGATAAAAAGTTATTAAATCTAATGATTTTTACGATACGCATCCAACATATCTTAAAAAATTCTACTTGATTTTAAAGCTGTGGTTTAAACCGCTGCAGTAATTCTCTTTTTCTCATACTGCATCAATTTAAACCCACCTATATGGTGTTTAATAATAATAGGGACACTAACTTTTTTACGCATCCTATTTGTGACGATTTCTCTCTCTATGTCTCAAATAAAAATTCATTTTCTTTTTCTCTCGAATTTTGTATTACAAATTTTCTATATCTCATTGTGATACGAACTTGTAAATAATAGTTGTATCCTTAAAGAAGGAGTGAATTTCTAATACCGATGTTTGTCTAACTGGATTTCTAACCAGAAATAATATAACCGTTATGCGAAAGATTGCCTTTCGTTAGTTATTTTTTTACCAGCTACAAACCTAATCGGTCAGGTCAATTGAATTACTGTGCTGTTAAACCTTCATGAAGTTCGATCTCTATTTATAAACTCAGCAATTCAATCTTGCACAGTACGCGCACCTTTCACAGCTGCAAATACAAATTGGACTTTGGCCTGTTTTTCTCTCAATTTGTATCAAAGTTGGATTCCTTTTTTGAGAGGTGTTTGTCTTGTGCATGGCTAAATATTAGCATCATGTTTTTTGATAGTCAAGAAAAATCTTAAAATTTTTATAGATTTTTTTACAATCATTACGGTTTCATACAATTTCTTGGTGGTTATCACTATCATAAAGTAAAAAATGTTATTTTTCTAAAACCGCACCACAACAACGATTAAAGTAATTTAGCAATATCAAAAAAATCTTGAATTTGTGTTTTTCGAGTTTTAGTGTTGAAAAAACCTTTGTGGTTTACGATAATTTTTTCGCTATATATGAAGTAAAATATTATCGTGATTTTTTTAATAAAAGTTCTTTACTTATCAAAAGTTATCCTATATACTTTTTCTTGTCTTCAAAGCAAGACAAAGATGCTGTCATTTTCTTTTTTGTTTTGAAGCGCAACTTTTAAATTCACAACTTGATGACCCGCCCTTTTGGGCGGTTTTTTGTTTCTAACAAAGCAAAAAGGCCAGACCATAAAGATAACTTTATGATCCAGCCCAATCAGAATAGAATGTCTAGTCTCATGCTAGAAACGGTTATGTAGCTTCTTGGAAAGACTACATGCTAAAATCTTAGCACTCCCCTATTTCTATTGTCAATCTAATATTTTAAATTTTAAATGAATGTAACCACGCTTTAATTTCTGATAAAAACATACATCTTCTTATCGTTTGCAATATATTCAATTAATCAAAAGAATGGTTAGCTTTTCATTGAATACATCAAACGTTTTAAAATCATATTAAGCAGCTATTTAAAGGCATTCAAACATTCTCTCTGTTTATATTCTAAGTCCTTTTTCATTGTTTGAAATTCAGTATTATCAAACTGTTTTATTATTTTATCGAAAAAGGTGTTTACAAAAATTAAAAAGCACTTTATAATTCAACTATCTCATTACCTCTCTTTGAGGTACATCACTTAAATATAACGCTATATCCAACTCACTTTATTTCATAGCGTTCAATACCATTTCCTCTTACGTTAATATCACATTATTTTCCCTTTAGTCGACAGTCGACATTGTAATTTTATTTTCAGGTAATACTCTAATTGATTCACAAACTAACTGAACAACTTAGAAACACGTAATTGATACATAATATAACTCAGTCTTGTTTAAGATTATCGCAGTTATTTCCAAATCATATTAATTTTAGACATCAGAGAAAGGAAATTTTAATATGCCATATTTTATCCAATACATACTCCCTATACATGAATTTACGAGTATCACAATTCATAACTTCAATCTTTACTTCCAACTGACAGGTGCGCGCTTATGAATAAGCTCTACATGACTATAAATTAATTTATTTTCAATTTAGCTTACACATTATTAATTCAATGACATCCAGACAGGAGAATATTTTCATGACTCAATTTCATAAAGAACCGCACATGACCTACCCTATTTCAAACTTAGTTTCTGAAATCAAAGAAAGCAACATGGATATTGATTCAAAGAAAGAGTTGATTTCTTTAACACAACATCTTCATCACGAATATCCACTCAACGTAGTAAAAATATTACGTGACAATTATATCCCTATCTCAAACTTAACTACTGAAGCTTACCAACAAGGTTATCGTCTTAAAATGGGGCAACTGGATATCAACTTTCCTAAACGTCTGTTCACTGAATTCGAACCTTCTGTTGTCTTAAGTTATGCATTACCTGAAGCAGCGATGTGTATTTCATTGCTGGAAAATCATGTTCATGGTTTAACACAAGGTTCAATTCATAATGCGCTCTATTATTTTTGGGGACACTCCATCACTGAATCTCACATCTCTCAGTTAAAAAGTGTATTGAGTCTTAAAACAAATACATGGCGCAAACGTTTGCTTGATTGTACTCACTATCACTTTATCCATGCGCATGCCCTTCAACTCCCTGTATTTGACGGTGCACATATTGACTTTGCGAAACTCTATACAATCACTGGCATCAATGAATATGGATATAGAGATATTTTAACTTTGACTGTTTCTTTTGAAGAAGAAAATGTGGTTTGGACACAACTCTTCAATGAATTGAAAAATCGTGGGATGAATCCGCCTTTAATGATTTCAGCTGACTTATCACCTGCTTTAATGAAAATATGTTCAGAACATCTTCCAACGATGAAATATCAAGTATGTTCTAGATCTATAAGAATTGCGTTGAATGAAGCTTTTGAACGTGTCTTAAATACTGATGACTATGCTGAACCGCCAAAAGATGTTGCGAAACAAGCACGTCAACTGGTAGCTGCATTATTCGAGCCTAATACTGAATACCAAGTCAATGTCGAAATCAAAAAAGAATTAGAAAAAATAACGAAAGACTATCCAAATTTTAAGGAAGGTATAAATTTATTAAATCAATACTTTGAAAGCTGCTTTACATATCTGACGATACCTGTAGCACCTAACTACAACTATGTACTGACAAGTAATAGCGCAGAACGTATCAATAAAGAAGTTAAGAAAATGAGTGAATGCCCTTATGTTTATGCGAGCCCAGAATCAGCAGAACTGGCGATTTCTTGTTTTATGAAACACTTGGAGTTCAACAACTTCTTTAAGCGCATTAAGCTTAAAAACAGAGAGCTCTATTAAATAATTAAAGGACTGCGCTAAGCAGTCCTCACATGTTATAACTCTGTAAATTTTTTATTTGAATCTTTAGCTTTCTCTACTGGATACTTAATCGCATTTTTCTTCAACTTTTCGCGGATAATATCATCAATATTCATCTCTAAGTTATCCGCAATCATGTAGCTGTATATCAAGACATCTGCCAACTCTTCAGCGATACGCTCACGCTTTGTCTCGTTGACTTCTTCAGACTGTTTCCACTGATACAGTTCTAAAAGTTCAGATGCTTCAAGCGATAAAGAAATTGCGAGATCTTTTTCATTATGATAAGGTCTCCAGTTTCTCGCATTACGAAAATCATTAATTTCTTGGATGAGTTGTTCTGTATTATTCATGGTCTATACCTCCATTAGCGGCACGTTTAAGTTCATTTTGCAAAGCTTCATCTACTGCGTAAATATATAAGCCGTTGACGCCGCGTGTTAATAAGACGTTTAATTCATTCTTAAGCAATTCCTCTGTGAATTTAGCTTTAGTGTTATCTGAGAGCGTTCTATTTCTAGTTGCTTTTTGATTATAACTCTCTGAACCGTCAAAAATAATTTTACCATCTCTAAATTTAACAGATGGACCAATAATCACACCTGCATAATTTAAATCGAAGCCTTGTACGGTAAATGTTGAACCTACTTCATCAATAGTTTGACTTTGTTCAGGCCAAGATAAAGATTTTTCTCGTTTACTAACTTTGAGTTGACTGTTCCAAGGCATGCTCCATTCACCAATACGTACACGCCAATAATCCGCGTCTTCAGGTGCTTTACTATTATACTTCCAGTCATACGTTGCGAGTAAACGTGAAATACCAGAGTCTTGAGATTGAGCTTTATTTCGTATTGCTTGTTCTAGCTGCTTAGGTTGATCAAATATTTTAATATCATACTTATCATCTTCAGGAATATTATCAATGGTTTGTTTATCTATGAGGCGACGAATCCAATCTACAGTATCTTCATTACTATTGATGCGCATTTGATTATTAAGATGTATGTGATTGTTATTTGCTTTAGTTTCTGACACCAATTTTTCTAACTGGTCTGCTTCTATCACTTGTTCAGTACTTAAGATTTGGTTTCTATCAAATACCGCAATAACTACTTTTGCTCGGGCAATTAAATCTTTCAGTTGGTTTTGTCCACGGTAAGATTGCTTACCTTGTGTCCATAATAAGTGCGCTTCATCTACAATGATTACATCTACTTTATCCTCAGTACTGCGCTGATTAATAAAGCTGGTAGGTTTGTTTACTATCGCTTGTTTTTTATTCTTTGGATCATACAACCCTAATTTCTTCGCAATTTCTTGATAAACTTTTAATTGTTCATCATGATCGACTAACAAATACACACTTAAAGGTTGGTTATCATTTTCTTCTAACAACATACGTTTTAAATCAAAGAATAAGCTGCTCATTAATACAGTTTTACCTGAACCCGCTTCACCTTCTACCAACACCAGCTGTTCTTCTAAGTTATTATGTAACGCTACTTTAATCTTACCCGTTATCGCTTCTTTAGCTTTATTTTGTTCCTGAGTCAATTTATGAAACGGGGAAGCTTTGAATATCGCTGAATCTCTAATAATACTTTCTACTGGGAACAAAATATTATTCTCTTTATTCAACTTCTTCCAAATATCCGTAAAGATATCATCTAATTGATCAGCTGTATAATAATCGTTTTGTTGGTTTGCTCTCTTATTATAGATGTATTCAATGCTATCAACACTTGATAAATACTGCATCAAACGATTCTCCACATCTAACGTTAGAGATTTATTGAAATAGCGATGACCAATCACATACATAGTCGACGTTAACGACAACGAAAAATCTGCCCAATAAGGTACTGTCTTCGCATCCGTCAATAAATGCTGAGAAGTACGCTCCTTAATATCAGCTGTCTCCCCTACATACACCTTAAAACCCTTTTGCTTATCATCATTAATGATATAAACCGTAGGATACTTCAACAGATACTTCGAATCCTCAGAGCCTTCCCATACGTCCACAAAATGATTTAAATCCTCCATTGAATACTTTATTTGTTTAATTATCGGCTTTCTTTTCCTATTCATTTTAATCACCTAATACACCATTAATATTGTAGTAATTAAATACTACACACCTGTTTAAGATAATTATAAGTGTCAGTGAATAGGAAAACAATAAAACCACCATACGATTCAGCTTCCAAAATACATTTATACACAATGTATTGTTCTTTCATGTTCTTTTGTCTTGGTTTTAAGTTTTATTTATTGATTCTTATTTAGTAAACCACAATTACATATCCGCCATTTTTTTAAAATCAAAATTTCCTTCTATCTTTAATATCAATAATTGGATTCTTCATGAATTGTTATTCACCCTTTTCGTAATTTTTCAGAAACGACATATATTTATTTGAATATTTAGAAAATATTAAGTAGAATAGAAATAAACTAAGTAAGCGCTTACATAGTGAATGTTTACTTGTTTCCATCTTTTATATTAAGGGGGCGATAATTTGAAACAATATGACTTAGTTGTTATTGGCGCTGGCCCTGGTGGTTATGTTTCTGCTATTCGAGCAGCACAATTAGGTTTAAAAGTAGCTATCGTTGAAAAACAGTATTTTGGGGGAACCTGTTTAAACGTTGGCTGTATACCATCCAAATTATTATTAGAATATGGTAAAAAAGTTCAAAACATTAACATTGCTGACTCTTGGGGAATACACACTGAAAATTTAGACATAGATTATTCTAAATTGCTCTCTAGATCGAAGACAGTAATTTCTCAATTAACTGGCGGTGTTGAGCATTTACTTAAACAAAACAAAGTTGATCAGATTAAAGGTGAAGCAATTGTAAACGAAGACTTAACCATTAAAGTTGATCAGCAAACCATCAAGGCTAAAGACATTATTCTTGCAACTGGCAGTACTCCATTCGTTCCTCCTATCCCTGGACTAAAAGAAACAAACTATCACACTACAGACACTATCTTCAAAATCGAAAAACTACCAAAGCAATTAGCAGTAATTGGTGGTGGCGTTATTGCTACAGAAATTGCATCATCAATGGCTGACTTAGGTGTTAAAGTGACAATTATTGAAGTCGCTGATGATATCTTACTCACTGAAACTAAAGAAATCCGCTCCGTATTAAAAGAACATTTAGATTCTCAAGACATTACAATTTTAACGCAATGCACAATTGATAAAGTTACCCAAGATCATATCCAATTAAAAGATCAAAAAGATATTAACTTTGATACCCTGCTTGTTGCTACTGGCAGAAAACCGAACCTTCAAGTCATTAATGAGCTCAATATCGAAAAAGATGAAAAATCATTTTTAAAGGTTGATACAAATTATCAAACTAGTATCCCACACATTTATGCCGTTGGAGATTTAGTAAATAGTTATCAGCTTGCTCATGCTGCGAGTGCTGAAGGAATCGTGGCAACAGAAAGTATTGCTGGTTTAAAACCTAAAGCAATTCAAAATGAAATGATTCCACGTTGTATCTATACGCGTGTGGAAGCCGCTTCAGTAGGATTATCTCAAGAACAAGCAGAAGAACAAGGTTATAAAGTTAAAACAGTCGAAGCTCAATTCCAAAGTAATGCTAAAGCCTTGATTGAGGGAGAGACTGACGGTTTTATTCAACTCGTTATCGATACTCAATATAGTGAAATATTAGGTGGTTTTATTACCGGGCCTAATGCTACTGAGTTAATTGGTGAACTGCTAGGTGTAAAAGTATCTGAAGGAACAATAGAAGAATTATCGCAAGTGATTCAACCTCACCCTTCTCTTTTAGAAGTAATGGGAGAATCTGCAGATAGTTATCTAAATAAAGCAATTCATAAATAGCTATTTTTAAGGGGGAATTAGTTATGAATAAAGAAGAAGCACGCTGGATCTATAAAACAATGAATGAAATCCGTGAATTTGAAGACAAAGTACATGAGATATTTGGTAAAGGAGAAATCCCTGGATTCGTGCATCTATACGTTGGCGAAGAAGGTGTCGCAACGGGTGTAATGGCTTTATTAGAAGATGATGACTATATCACGAGTACACACCGAGGACACGGACATGCTATTGCTAAAGGTTGCGACTTAAACGGTATGATGGCTGAAATCATGGGTAAACGAGACGGCTTAGGCCATGGTAAAGGTGGCTCAATGCACGTGGCAGAAATAGATAAAGGTATGCTCGGTGCCAATGGTATTGTAAGTGGCGGTTTCGGCTTAGCAACTGGTGCTGGTATTTCTTTAAGAAACCAAGGCAAAAATAATGTTGCTGTATGCTTCTTTGGAGATGGTGCAGCAAACGAAGGAAACTTCCATGAAGGCTTAAACTTCGCTTCGATTTTAAACCTGCCTGTTATCTTCGTTTGTGAAAACAACCAATTTGGTGAAGGTACTACACATAAATATGCAAGTGCATCAGAAACAATTGCTGAGAGAGCTTCAGCTTATAACATGCCTGGTGTTTATGTAGATGGAATGAATGTAGTAGAAGTATATGATGCAGCAAAAGAAGCTATTGAACGTGCTAAAAACGGCGAAGGTCCTACGCTTATAGAGTGCGATACTTATCGTAAATATGGACACTTTGAAGGCGATGAACAAAAAGTAAAATCAAAAGAAGACAGAAATGCTGATCGTAATCCAACTGAAGAATTCCGAAAGTATGCTATCGAAAATGACTTATTAACTGAAGATGAAGCAAATGAGATTGAAACAGCTGCGAAGAAAGCTGTGGAAGATGCAGTAGAATTTGGTGAAAATAGTGAATTACCGGATTTAGATTCTTTATATAAAGATGTATTTGCATAAGCTTAAAGGGGGAACTGACAATGGGAGAAGAACGTAAAATCACATTTATGAAAGCCGTAAACGAAGCAATGGATATTGCGATGGAACAAGACGAAAACGTTATATTAATTGGAACGGATGTAGCCGGCGGTGCAGATGTAGATCACTTACAAGATGATGATTCATTCGGTGGTGTATTCGGTGTAACTAAAGGGTTAGTAAAAAAGTATGGACGTAATCGGGTAATCGATACACCTATCGCTGAACATATTACTTTAAGTTCCGCAGTCGGTGCTGCTGCAACAGGCTTAAGACCAGTGGCAGAATTAATGTTCAATGATTTTATCGGATTTGGACTTGATCCTATTTTAAACCAAGGTGCAAAAATGAGATACATGTTTGGTGGTAAAGCCAAGATTCCAATGGTAGTTAGAACTGTTCATGGTGCTGGCGCTGGTGCCGCTGCGCAACACTCACAAACACTATATAATATCTTCGCTAGTATTCCTGGTGTTAAAGTAGTAGTCCCTTCTAATCCATATGATGCTAAAGGATTACTTTTAGCAGCGATTAAAGACGATAATTTAGTTGTTTACTCAGAAGACAAGACATTACTAAGTATGAAAGGTAACGTCCCTGAAGGAGACTATATTGTTGAGATTGGAAAAGCTAATGTTGTACAAGAAGGCGATGACTTAACAATTGTAGCAATAGGAAAAATGGTACAGACAGCTTTAGACACTGCTGAAAAGTTATCTGAAGATAATATTTCAACTGAAGTCATCGACTTACGCTCAATTTCTCCATGGGATGAAGAAGCGGTATTAGAATCAGTAAAGAAAACAGGTCGTTTGATTGTGATAGATGAATCTAATCCTCAATGTAATATAGCTGGAGATGTCGCTTCAGTAATTGGTGATATTGGATTCGATTACTTAGATGGACCTATTAAAAAAGTTACTGCTCCAGATACACCTGTACCATTCGCTCAAAACTTAGAACAAGCATACATTCCAAGTGTAGAAAAAGTATTAGATGTAGCTGATGAACTAATTGCTGATTTAAAGAAAGTAAAATCTTAAGTTAAGGGGGTGGATAAAATGAGCACAAATATTATGATGCCTAAACTAGGCATGACAATGAAAGAAGGAACTGTTGAAGAATGGCATGTACAAGAAGGTGATTCAGTAAATAAAGGTGACATCATCGTTTCAATCAGTTCAGAAAAACTAACACAAGATGTTGAAGCCCCTGCTGACGGAACTATTATAAAAATCACTACTCAAGCTGGTGAAGAAGCGAAAGTCAAAACACCTATTGGGGTTATAGGAGAAAGCGGAGAGACTGTTGAAGAAAGTGAGCAAGAAAACAGTTCAGAAAAAGATGAAACTTCTGAAGAAAAAGATGTGAATTCAAATGATACTAACGAGTCTCCATCTCCTAAAGAAGTTAGTGCTACTCAAAATAAAGGCGAACGTATATTCATTTCTCCTCTGGCACGCAATATGGCAGATAAAAACAATTTAGATATCTCTCGTATCGAAGGCACAGGCGGAAATGGAAGAATTACTAAACTTGATATACAGCGCGTTCTTGAAAATGGATTAGATAAAGAGAGCCAAGAAACAACTGATACACCTTCTGCTGCTTCTGTTTCATCTTCTACTGCAGGAGAAGGATTAAATCCAATACGTAAGCGTATTGCTCAAAATATGCGTCAGAGTCTCGAACAAACAGCACAACTTACTCTGCACCGTAAAGTTAATGCTGATCCGTTATTTTCATTTAAAGAAAAATTAGCTACAGAGTTAAGTAATGCTGGACAAGATGTGAAGTTATCTATCACAGCATTGCTCGCTAAGGCTGTAGTATTATCACTAAAAGAGTATAAAAAAATTAATGTCCGCTATGAAAATGGTGAGCTTCAAGAATTTGATGAAGTACATTTAGGTATTGCGACATCATTAGATGATGGACTGATGGTGCCTGTGATTAAAGAAGCGGATAGTAAAAGCATCGGTGCATTAGCAAATGAAATTAAAGATGCTGCAGAAAAAGTACGCAATGGTGAAACTAATGATGTTGTCTTATCTGGTGCTACATTTACGATCACGAATATGGGTACAAGTGAGATTGAGTACTTTACTCCAATTTTAAATGTGGGGGAAGCGGGCATCCTAGGTGTTGGTGCTATGCAATCAGAAGTTGTTATACAGGATGGCAATGTAAAGCAAATTCAACGTTTACCACTCAGTCTAACATTTGATCACCAGTTATTAGATGGTGCTGATGCTGCAGAGTACTTAAAAGTGCTTGCGAAGTATATCGAAAATCCATATTTGTTAATTTTATAGAACATGAATAAAATCGGAATTATCATAAGTACTTACGATAATTCCGATGCTTTTTTATTTAATTTTCGTCTTTCTTTTCCCATCCATTTTACCCACCTAGCTCACCATTAATATCGTAGTAATTAAATACTATGCGCACGTTTGAGGTAATTATTAATTTCATAAGAGATATCTTCAACATTCTGTATTACTTATTTAGAATGGTCATTAATATTAAATTTTAAAAGACACAAAATTCATTAATAAATAACTTTTAAGAAATAAAGAAATGACAAACAGTGGAGTTTATTAGTATCATTATAGTAAGGGAAATATAGAACGCAATATACACAAATAACAGTTCAATTGATGGTGATACTATGAGTAATACGATTATACCTTTTGATAGGGTTAAAAATTCCGATTTAATTATTGATGCAATATATGAAGGTGGAAACACCGGGAATGTTTCCGATGAAGTAATAGGAAAAATAACAAATACAGGTAATAGCGGTGGATTTCGTCTAAGGTTAAATAAAAATAGAACCCCTGCATATTTAGTGCTGTATACTTCTGGAGAAGATATAAACTGGCCAGATGAAATTAATAAAGAAACTGGTACTGTTACTTATTTCGGTGATAATAGAACTGCAGGGACAGAGCTTAAAAATACAAAGAAAAAAGGAAATCAACAACTGGAGTATATCTGGGGGCTAGACGAAACTAACGACTGGACCCACCTTCCTATTTTTATGTTTAAGAAATCTCCAACTCTTAATAGTACTCGCAGTGTACAATTTATTGGTCTTCTAGTACCTCATATCATAGGAGAAAGCAGTGAAGCTTTACTTACAGCAATTTGGCGAACTGATGACAATGGCAATAGATTTCAAAATTATGAAGCTCGCTTTTCTATTTTAAATACAGGTGAAGAAATTATTCATCATGAATGGTTAGATGCATTAATCAATTCTCCTGATGACAGTGATAAATTTGCGCCAAAAGTTTGGCTTAAATATAAAAAGAAAAATGCTATTACTAAAAAAATGGTTTTAGAAGCTCCTAATGAGATTTATGTTCGAAGTAAAGAATCACAAATTTCATTTGATTCCAAAACAGAAGAAAAAATGATGGAAATAATAATTGATCATTTTTCTGATAATCCTTATCGATTTGAATCTCTAGCTGTGGAATTAGTATCCACTATGGATAATAATTTCCATTTTGAAAAAACGAGAAAAGTAAGAGATGGAGGTAGAGATGCAATTGGTTATTATTCAATAGGCATCAATAGTAATAAAGTGAACCTACCTTGTATTTTAGAAGCCAAATGTTATAAAACTACAAATTCAGTAGGGGTAAAAGAGACTTCAAGATTTATATCACGCCTGAAATATGATGAATTCGGTGTGTTTATAACAACTAGCTTTTTAGGAGCACAAGCTTATAAAGAGATTGTAGAGGACAAAAAACGTATTCTTATCTTAACAGCAACAGATATTATAAAAATTCTCAAAAAAAGTTATATCACTTCTGAGAAAAAGCTTCTATCGTATCTTACAAACTTTTAGTCAAAAAAGGGGTCGGGACATAAATGTTCTGACTTCTA